>CAMDVP010000022.1 GCA_945877525.1 uncultured Clostridia bacterium
ACAGATTGGCCGCCCCGGTGGGCTTTTGGTACTTTTCGCCCAGACGAAAAGTACAAGCCGGGGTTGCTTTTACCTTACAATAGAACCCCAAAAAAGATCAAGCCGGGGTTGCTTTTACCTTACAATAGAACCCCCAAAAAAGATCAAGCCGGGGTTGCTTTCACCCCACAAAACAGACCAATCCTCTTCCAAACACCACAGAATACAACGGATGCACCGCGCCCTGAAGACTTCGACAAATCAAGGGAGCCGTCTCAAATCAGTAAGGATTTTCCAATTCAATTGTGCAGCCCATCAAAAATGGCACGGATATTCAACCAGATCGGTCGGTATCCATGCCGTTTTCTATTCGAAGAAAGTGTTTTGAGACAGCTCCTTTCAGTATGCAAGCATATGATTTCAAAAACAAACCATCATCACGGATCATCCCGATACACCGTGCGGCTGATGACAATGCTGTTGGGCCGGCGGAACTGCCTGTCCAGAAATACATAATAGGTGCCGGGGGTAACGATGCCCTGCAGGTTCATCAGGTCAAGCCCCGAAGCACCGCAGAGAATGTCCGCCAGGGCTACGCAGTTGGTCTTGAGGGCGTTGTAGGTCTGGAAGGGGCCCTTGCGCAGCTTGTGGAAGGTGGCGTTCGTCTCCCTGGCAAAAAGCGCCTGGGGGTCGTCTGTCGGGGGCTGCCAGGGCTGGCTGCCCTCCAGAAAATCCTCCGCCGCCTTTTGGACGCGCCCGCGCTGCTCCTCTGTTAAGGTGATGCCAAAGCTGATGAGCTTCTTTTTCTCATGGCGCAGGCAGTAGGCAATGTATTTCTCACGCTCCGCCATGACCAGCACCCCGTCGGAAATCAGGCCGAACAGCCGGTTGCTGGAGGCGTCGTAGCACCCGTAGGCATACACGATGTCCCCCAGGGCAATGTCCACATGCCCCATGCCCATAGCGGTGTCCTTGGACAGGTGGAAAAACACCTCCAGGTCCCGCGTGGCGTTCTCGTTGCCGGTGACGCGGCGGGTCCAGCGGGCGGTTTCCTCCGCTTCGTCGGGGTCTGAGAGCATGCGGAGCAGCCACTGCGGAATCAGCGCGGTGAGCAGGATGGGCGGAGAAATGCGGATGCGCTGGCGGATGCGGCGGCCCTTCACGTCCAGGCTGAGCAGCTCGCGCACGCCGTCGCCCAAGGCGAACAGCCCGTACACCACGCAGTGGATGCCCAGCAGCACTGCCAGGGACAGCGCCCCGATCAGCGGCTGCATGAACAAAAGCACCGCAAACAACAGCAGCACCGCGCCCTCCACAGCGTTGAGCGCCACGCCCCGCTGCCTGTCCCGGCGCAGCTGCACGGCATAGATCAGCTTGAACAGCGCGTTGACGGCTGTCCACAGCCCATAGATCAGCGATATGGATCCCGCCAGCGTTTTGGGCAGGAAAAACAATGCGCCCGCGCACAGAAGCATCAGCAGGCCCTTGGTGAGCGAGGCCCCCTTTTCCCGCAGGTGGAAAAGCCCGTCCAGCAGGGCCAGCAGGCCGCTTAAGAGGAGAATCCACCGGGCCAGGAGCAGCGCCAGCTCCAGGGACGACGCGGGACGGAAGAAAAGAAGAATACCCGCTGCAATCAGCAGCACCCCTTCCGCCAGCAGTCTGGCCGGGGTATACGCCTTGCGAAGCATGAAAGCCCCTCCTTACAATCAGCCTGATTGTACCACAGCCGGGGCGCAGATACAAGAAAATCCCCCAAAGAAGAAAAAGGTGCAAAAAACCGCTTGCTTTTTCCGCACGGGCATGATACAATCAATAGGCTTTGATGTGTGCAAACTCCAACGAGGAGGTGGATACTCATGGGTAAGTATTGCGAGATTTGCGAGAAGGGCATGCTGAACGGCCACAACGTCAGCCACTCCAACCGCAAGACCAACCGTATCTGGGCGCCCAATGTGCAGAGCGTTCGCGTGATGGTCAACGGCGCTGCCAAGCGGATGAACGTGTGCACCCGCTGCCTGCGCAGCGGCAAGGTGGAGCGCGCTCTCCCCAAGACGCAGGAAGAGGCCTGAGCCTCAAGCAAGAGATAAACGCCCCGTCTGTTGTGCGACAGACGGGCTTTTCTCGTATGGAAGGATGGATATGCCATGCACATGCAGTGGATCAGCATGGTGTTTGTCAATGTGATGTGGGGGCTTTCCTTTATTGCCAGCAAGCATGCCATGAACGCGGGCTTTACTCCCATGACCCTGGCGCTGATGCGCTATGTGATGGCCGCAGCCTGTCTGGCCCCCGCCACCCTGGCCGCGGAAAAGAAGCTGACATTGCGCCGGCAGGACCTTGCACCCATGGTGCTCTCGGGGCTGATGGGCATTACAGCCTATTATTTTTTTGAGTACAATGGCATCCAACGCACCTCCACGGTCAGCGCGTCGCTGATTCTGGCGGCCATTCCCATTATCACCATGCTGGTACAGGCGGCGGTAGATCACACCCGTCTGCGCCCCGCGCAAACGGCGGGGGCAGTGATCTCCCTGGTTGGGGTGGGGCTGGTGCTTACCGGCGGCAGTGACGAGGGTCAGGCCGGGATCATCGGTGACCTGTTCATCCTGGGGGCCAGTGTGGTATGGGTAGCGTACATTTTCATCAGCCGCCGGCTGCGCGGCAGCTATTCCAGCCTGGCCATGAACACCTGGCAGGCGCTGACGGCGCTGCTGACCCTTTTTCCGCTGGCGCTGACGGAAAAGTGCGACCTGGCGGCGATCCCATGGGACGGCTGGGCGGCCGTGGCGGTGCTGGCGGTGATTTGTTCGGCGCTGTGCTACTACCTGTACGGTAACGCGCTGTATGAAATGTCGCCCCTGGCATCGGCCATCTTCATTAATCTGATTCCGCTGACCACCATCGTGGGCGGCGTGGTGCTGCTGGGGGAGAGTCTGACCATCCTGACCGTGGCGGGCGGCGCGATGATTATCGGCAGCATTTTCCTGGTCAACATGGCGGAGGCAAAGGGATGATGGCGGAAACGCTTCTGTTCTTCGGCAGCGCTCCGGAGGCGCTGGCACTGTATGAGAGGCTGGAGGAAATGATCCTTTCGGCCTTTCCCGATACCCGGGTCGTTGTGCAGAAAAGCCAGATCGCCTTTGACTGCGGGCGGCGGTTTACCTTTGCGTCCCTGCGGGGGAAGCGGCTGGTGGTGTCCTTTGGCCTGGGACGGCGGGAGGAAAGCCCGCGCGTGCTTCAGGCTGTTGAGCCCTATCCCGGGCGGTGGACGCATCACACCCGGGTGGATGACCCCGGGGCGCTGGACGGATGGCTGCTGGACATGCTGCGGGAGGCACATGATTTTGCCATCGCCAAAACATGCCGAAATGGCGTGAAAAAGGTCGGAAGGGACATTGACAAGGGCGGGATGGATTTGATAAAATAACCGTTAATATCCGATGCTTTTGAAGGAGGATGCGCCCATGCTGCAGAAGGTTGTCCGCGAAGGCCTGACGTTCGACGATGTGCTTCTGGTGCCTGCCAAGAGCGAGGTTGTTCCCAAGGAAGTGGAGCTGTCCACCCAGCTGACCCCCGTCATCAAACTGAACATCCCCATCATGTCCGCCGCCATGGATACGGTGACCGACGCGCGCATGGCCATTGCCATTGCACGTGAAGGCGGCCTGGGCATCATCCACAAGAATATGAGCATTGAGGCGCAGGCCGCCCAGGTGGACAAGGTCAAGCGCTCCGAGCATGGTGTCATTACCGATCCCTTCTTCCTTTCTCCCGATCATCTCATCCAAGACGCGGAAAACCTCATGGCCCGCTACCGCATCAGCGGCGTGCCGATTACAAGGGACGGCAAGCTGGTGGGCATCCTCACCAACCGCGACCTGCGCTTTGAGACCGACTACTCCAAGCGCATCGGCGAGGTGATGACCAGTGAAAACCTCATCACCGCGCCCGTGGGCACCACCCTGGAGCAGGCCAAGGAAATCCTGGCCCGCCACCGCATCGAAAAGCTGCCCATCGTGGACAGCGAGGGCAACCTGCGGGGCCTGATTACCATCAAGGACATTGAGAAGAATACTAAATACCCCAACAGCGCCAAGGACGCCCACGGCCGTCTGCTGTGCGGCGCTGCGGTGGGCGTGACCAAGGATGTATTCCAGCGCATCGACGCGCTGCTGGCCGCCAAGGTGGACGTGATTTCCATTGACACCGCCCACGGCCACAGCATGGGCGTGATTCGGCAGGTGGAGGCCATCCGCAACCGCTATCCAGACATCCAGCTCTTCGCGGGCAACGTGGCCACCGCCGCCGCCACCCATGACCTGATTTCCGCCGGTGTGGACTGTGTGAAGGTGGGCATCGGCCCGGGCTCCATCTGCACCACCCGCGTGGTGGCAGGCATCGGCGTACCGCAGATCACCGCCATTGCCGACTGTGCCGAGGAAGCCGACAAGCACGGCATCCGCATCATCGCCGACGGCGGCATCAAGTATTCCGGCGATATCGTGAAGGCTCTGGCGGCAGGCGGCTCCTGCGTGATGCTGGGCAGCCTGCTGGCCGGCACCGAGGAAGCCCCCGGCGAGATGGAAATCTACCAGGGCCGCTCCTTCAAGGTTTACCGCGGCATGGGCTCCCTGGGCGCCATGGCGGTGGGCAGCAGCGACCGCTACTTCCAGGAGGACGCCAAGAAGCTGGTGCCCGAAGGTGTGGAAGGTCGCGTGCCCTACAAGGGAACCCTGGCGGACACCATTTTCCAGATGGTGGGCGGCATCCGTTCCGGCATGGGCTACTGCGGCGCAAAGACCATCGAGGATTTGCGCAGGAACAGCGAGTTCATCCGCATCACCTCCGCGGGTCTGGCGGAGAGCCATCCCCACGATATTTCCATCACCAAGGAAGCTCCGAACTATTCCAGCCGGTAAGGCTGAAAGGAACAAGGGCGGCTGCATGATGCAGTCGCTCTTGTTTTTTGGGGGGATTATACTGTTCTTGCCTAAAAAAATTGCTTTGCCGAAGGCAGAGGTTTCGCGCCTGCGGGCGGCGTCCGCAGCCTCAATCGTCGCGGCCGAAGGCCGCTCGTTTCGGCTGACTCGTTCGGCTTTCTCATTGTCGCCACAGGCGACGAAAGCCTCTCTCCCCAAAGGGCTTTCCGGTCATTGTCGCTCCGCTTTCGACTTCCGCCTTCGGCGGACTCGCCACTGGCGAGCCGTCGCCCTTTGGAAACCTTCGGAGCCGTCTCTTTGCTGCTATATTTAATGCAATACAGTATTATTCCGCCAGCGGCAGCTCAAACCAGAAGGATGAACCCTTTCCCTCCTGGCTGTCCACACCGTAGGGTGCGCCGTGCTGCTCCAGAATGCCCTGCACAATGGATAATCCCAGCCCGCTGCCGATGATGGCGCGCTTGTGGGATTCCCTGGCGCGGTAGTAGCGGTTCCAGATGAGCGGCAGTTCCTCCGGGGAAATGCCGCGGCCTGTGTCGGTCACGGTAATGCGCACCCTGTTTTCCCGCATCTCCTGGGTTACATAAACCTGCTTGTCTCCGCCCGTGTAGGTCAGGGCGTTGCCGATGAGGTTGTACACCACCTGCCCGATGCGGGCCTCATCCGCCACGGCGGAAAGCTCCTGATCAGGGGCAAAGTGAACGGTGTAGCCGTCCTTGGCCACCAGCTTGCCGATGCGCTCCACCATGGCGCTTACGGAACTGGTGAGGGGGAAGGCGGTACGGTTCATGGGCAGGGTGCCGGCCTGCAGGCGGCTGAAATCCAGCACCTCTCCCACCAGGGAGGACAGCCGCGCCGTTTCATCAATGATGATCTGCATATTGTCCGGGGTGTTCTCCCCGGGAATGTCACGCATGGCCTCGGCATAACCGCCAATCATGGTCAGCGGGGTGCGCAGGTCATGGCTGATGTTGGCAATCAGCTCGTGCTGCAGCCGCTCCACCTGGCTCAGGTCATCGGCAGCGCGGCGAAGGGTGGCGTTCAACTCGGCAATCTCCCGGTAGGTATTCCCATGGGCCAGAGCGGTGAATTCCCCGTGGGACAGGGCCCTGGCAGCGCGGTTGGTTTCAATGATGGGACGGGAAACATTGCGGGAAATCACCGCGGCCAGCATAAGCGCTCCCAGCAGCGCGGCGGCGGTGATCAGCATCAGCTGAGAACGCAGGGTGTCCACGGTAGCGTCCACGGGGGTAATCATGCTGTTAAGCAGCAGATAGCCCGGCTGTCCGTCCGGCAGAACAACCCGGCAGGCGCACAGCAGGCTCTGGTAATGATCCTCCATATACCTGGGGCGCAGCCCCTTGAAGCGCCAGTCCCGGGAGGGCTCCTGAAAGGGCTGGATGTTGAACAGCTCCACCAGGGTGGAGCCATCCTCGGGCACCTTGTCGCACCACCAGCTCAGGTCGCGGGCGCTGAGGCGATGAATCAGGCAGAATCGGGTGTCCTCGCTGGACAAAACCGGCTTGTGGTTTTCATCCAGCACCAGAATGCACACGTCGTTCTGGGCGGAGAGCATGTCCATGAGCAGGGTGATGTTTTCATCCTCCAGGTTGCCCGCCACGGCCTCGGCGGCGCCGCGAATCTGCCGGGTTCTGGAATAGCGGTAGAAGTCGTCCAGCCAGACAATTTGAAACAGCCACAAAAGCGCAATGACAAACGCGACAAAAAGCACCAGGTACAGCATAATGCGGCTCCTGATGCCGGGGCGGCGCGGCACGCCCGCGCCTCGCGGCGAAAGCTTATTCCTTTTCAAAGCGATATCCCACTCCCCGCAGTGTGGTGATCCGGTCGGCATAGGGGCCCAGCTGACGGCGCAAAAGCTTGATATGGGTGTCCAGCGTGCGGTCGTCGCCAAAGAAGTCGTAGCCCCAGACCTCGCTGATAAGCTTTTCCCGTGTCAGGGCAATGCCGCGGTTGCGCACCATGTAGAACAGCAGATCGTATTCCTTGGGGCTCAAATCCAGCGCCTCGCCGGAAATAGTCACCCGCCTTGCGGTGAAGTCCACCACCAGGTCGCCAATCACGACCTGCTCGGACGAGGCGGCAGGGGTGGCGGCGCTGCGCTTGAGGATGGCGCCCACCCGCATCATCAATTCCTTGGGAGAGAAGGGCTTGACCACATAGTCGTCCACGCCCAGCTCAAACCCGTGAATGCGGTCGTACTCCTCGCCCCGGGCAGAGAGCATCAGCATGGGCACCTGGCTGGTCTTGCGGATTTCCCGGCAGGCGGAAAAGCCGTCCAGCTCGGGCATCATCACATCCATAATCACCAGGTCGTAGCGGTGGGCGCGGCACTTCTCCACCGCCTGCATGCCGTCGGCGGCCTCGTCCACCTCATAGCCCTCAAACACGGCGTATTTGCGAATCAGTTCACGGATGCGCTGCTCATCGTCCACAATCAGAAGGGTCATGCGATCACCTCGGCAAAAGTATAGCACGGGGAAGGAAACGTGTCAAAGCGGGAAATGAACTATTGCACGGGAAGCGTCAGCGTCATGGACGCGCCGTCCCGCATAAGCCCCAGGCGCAGGGCTCCGCCTTCCGGCACATGCTGCAGCATGGCCTCCAGCTGGGCAATCTCTGTCAGGGACTCCCCGTCAGCCTCAGTGAGCAGGTCGCCGGGCTCGATGCCGGCGCGACAGGCCGGGCTGCGGTCGGTCACGGCCAGCACATAGATTCCGTCCTCCTCCTCCAGCAGCATCAGCCCCAGCTCGGTCATGCGGGAGGGCGGCGCGGCATTCTCCCGCGCAGGAGCGTACAGGAAAGCCAGGGACAGCCCCGCGGCGATCAGCGCAACTGCCATGATCAGAATCAACCGCTTCTCCATACCGTCACCTCCGGGTGTATGCATGATAAACGCGAAAGGTGACGAATGTATGAACCCGCGCTGACAGGAAGCTGAATTTGCGCTTTTTCTTCCGCTGTGCTATACTGTAACAATCTTCTGCAGGGAGGGATGCGCCGTATGGAGGATCGCCGGAGCCTGGCAGGCAACACGGCCACGGGCGTACTCAAGCTGATAGCCCTGGCGCTGATGCTTGTGGATCATGCGGGAAAGATGCTTTTCCCCGGCGTGCTGGAGATGCGCATGCTGGGGCGGATGGCCTTTCCCCTGTACTGCTGGTGCCTGGTGGTAGGCTTCCACTACACCCGCAGCGTGCCCAAATATCTTTTGCGCATTGGGCTGACGGGGCTGATTTCCCAGCCGCTGTACATGCTGGCTTTGAACCATACATGGCGGGAGCCCAATGTGTTCCTGACCCTTTTGCTGGGGCTGTGCGCCTTGTGGGGTATCCGGGAAAAAAGGTGGTACAGCCACCTGTGGGCCCCCGCGGCGGCGCTGGCGCTGGCGGTGACGCTGCACTGCGACTACGGCTGGAAGGGCGTACTGCTGATGCTTCTGCTGTACGCCGTGCAGGATTCACGGGCAGGCATCGCAGCGGTGATGGTGTCTTTCTGCATGTTCTGGGGATCGGGCTCCATGGGGATTTCCTCCATTGCGGGCGTGACGCTGACGGGGCTGCCCACGCCCTTTGGCGAGCTGCTCGCCCCCTGGCTGCGGCTGCAGGCCCTGGCGGTGCTGGCCCTGCCGCTGATGCTGTGGCGCTGGAAAAGGGACGTACGGCTGCCGGCCGTTGTAGGCTACGGCATCTATCCGGCGCATCTTTTGCTGCTGTGGGCGCTGGAGCAGCTGGTGTGACGGGAATGGTTTTCTTTCCGTATTTTGACGGATTTTTTGTTTACGAAGCAGCCAAAATAGCTTATAATAAGGCGCAATCAAGCGGTAAGGAGCGAGGGTATGCACTTTACGAAGATGCAGGGCATCGGCAACGACTATGTGTATGTCAACTGCTTTGAGGAAACCGTCCGGGATCCCGAGGCCCTGGCGGTGCGCATCAGCCGCCCCCACTTCGGCGTGGGCAGCGACGGGCTGGTTCTCATTGAGCCCAGCGATGTGGCCGACTTCGGCATGCGCATTTTCAACAGCGACGGCAGCGAGAGCGAGATGTGCGGCAACGCGACCCGCTGCATCGGCAAATATGTCTATGAGCGGGGGCTGACCGACAAGACCGAGCTGACGCTGATGACCCGCGCGGGCCTGAAACAGCTACAGCTGCGGGCCCGCGGCGGCAAGGTGCATTCGGTGCGGGTGGATATGGGCTCGCCCGAGCTGGATCCGCGCCGGGTGCCGGTGGATCTGCCGGGAGAGATTGTGCTGGGTCACCGGCTGGATGTGGGCGGCATGATGTATGCCATTCACTGCGTGTCCATGGGCAACCCCCACTGCGTGATTTTCGTGCGCGACCCCGACGACGTTGATCTGCCCATGGTGGGCCCGCTGATTGAAAACCACCGCATTTTCCCCAACAGAACGAACGTGGAATTTGTTACCGTGCGGGACAGGCAGCACCTGCGCATGCGGGTGTGGGAGCGCGGTGCTGGGGAAACCCTGGCCTGCGGCACCGGCGCCTGCGCGGCGCTGGTGGCCTCGGTGCTCACAGGCAAGGCCGACCGGGAGGCCGAGGTGCGGCTGAACGGCGGCGTATTGCAGATTGCCTGGTCCCCGGAGGACAACCATGTGTACAAGGAGGGCCCGGCGGAGTTTGTCTTTGACGGCGAGTGGCCCGAAGCGTAAGAAGTGCAAGGAGGAAGATACTGTGTTCCATATCAACGACAACTTTCAGAAGCTGCCCGGATCCTACCTTTTTGCGGAGATTGCCCGCCGGGTGAAGGAATACCAGCAGGCCCATCCCGACGCGGACATCATCCGCCTGGGCATTGGCGATGTGACCAAGCCCCTGGTACCCGCGGTGATCGACGCCATGCACAAGGCCGTGGAGGAAATGGGTCATGAGGAAACCTTCCGCGGCTATGGCCCGGACTTCGGCTATGATTTTCTGGTTAACGCCATCCGCGAGGGCGACTATGCCAGCCGGGGCATCAACCTGGCCTATGACGAGGTGTTTGTGTCCGATGGCGCCAAGTGCGACGTGGGCAATATCCAGGAGCTGTTCAGCGACGACGCGGTGATCGCCGTCACCGACCCGGTGTATCCCGTCTATGTGGACAGCAACGCCATGGCCGGCCGCGCGGGCGATTATGTGAACGACAAGTGGGATCGCCTGGTATACCTGCCCTGCAACGCGGAAAACGGCTTTGTGCCGCCGCTGCCCGACAGGCCCGTGGACGTGATCTACCTGTGCTATCCCAACAATCCCTCCGGCACCGTGCTGACGAAGGAACAGCTCAAGCCCTTCGTGGACTGGGCAAAGGAAAACGGCGCGCTGATTATCTATGACGCGGCGTACCGCGCCTTCATCACCACCCCGGATATCCCCCTGAGCATCTATGAGGTGGAGGGCGCCCGGGAGGTGGCCATCGAGTGCTGTTCCTTCAGCAAAACAGCGGGCTTCACCGGCACCCGCTGCGCTTACATGGTGATTCCCCATGAGGTGTGCGGGCTGGACGCTGCGGGCAACCGTGTGAGCATGAACGCCCTTTGGAAGCGCCGCATGGCCACCAAGTTCAACGGCGTGTGCTACCCCGTGCAGCGCGCCGCCGCGGCGGTTTACACCCCCGAAGGGCAAAGGCAGATCAAGGAAGTCATCGCCGCCTATCTGGAAAACGCGCGGATGATCCGCGAAAGCCTGACCGCTCAGGGCTTTACCGTCTTTGGTGGGGTGGACGCGCCCTACATCTGGCTGAAGGTGCCCGGCGGCATGACCAGCTGGGAGTTCTTCGACCTTTTGCTGGACAAATGCCGCATTGTGGGCACGCCGGGCTCGGGCTTTGGCCCCAGCGGCGAGGGGTACTTCCGTCTGACCGCCTTCAACACCCTCGAAAAGACCAGGCAAGCCATGGCCCGCATCGGCAATCTGAAGCTGTAATACTTTTCTCAAGTGAAAATGGCACAAGATACGAAGCGAATTTCTCGTGCCGGCTAACGGGAATGGAACGAGGCGTAGCAGCGCTACGGTGAGTGGAATGACCGGACGCCTGAATGGAAAAGGCGCGAGTAGATGTGTCAGTTGAATTTGAGAATAGTATAAGAGAAAAAACAGGCTCCCGATGCAAGATAGCATCAGGCAGATCATCAGCCCATAGGAAAAGTCGGAAGGATCGTGATCCTTCCGACTTTTTTTCCGGCGGATGGCGCCGCCGCGGGAGAAAGGCCAACGGAGCGAGCCCTTCTCGCAGGATAGCAGGAATCTCCTGATCTTTCCCTTCAGGGCTGGTTCAGCACAATCTCTACCGTGTCTACCAGGGGATACCGCTGCTTCAGCCACTGGGTTAGGGTATCCTGCCGCTCCGGGGTCAGGGGCTCGCGAAGGGTTACCGTCAGGCGGTCGCCATAGCAGGCGCTGCCATCCTCGTAGGTATAGCCTGACTGCAGGGCAATGCGGTCAATCTGCGGGAACAGCAGCATGGCCTCATCCCCAAGGGCCTGCATCTGCGACACGGCCTGATCCTCAAAGCCGGTGATGTCGTCCTTTTCCACCAGCCGCGCCGCGAAGAAGATGCTGGGCAGCAGGATAATCACCGTCATCACAGCGATGCGGCGCTTCACCTTCTTGCGGGCGCTCTCGTGCAATACGGTATGACGGGGCACCTTGAGCACCATCAGCACCAGCACGGAGGCCAGACAGATGAAGTAGGTGTTGAGCATGAACAGGTAGAACGCGCCGAAGAAATAGGCGTACTGCCTGCTAGCCAGCCCGTAGCCCGCGGTGCACAGCGGGGGCATCAGCGCCGTAGCAATGGCCACGCCGGGGATAACGTTGTTGGCCTTGTCCTTTCGTGTGGAGCCGATGCAGCCTGCCAGGCCGCCGCAAAAGGCGATGAGCACATCCCAGATGGTGGGCTGGGTGCGCGCCAGCAGCTCCGAGGTGGAGCTGGAGATGGGCGTGATGCTGAAATACAGGGTGGAGGTCAGCAGGCTGATGACAATCTGTAAAAGAAAACCGAAGAAATAATGCCGGACAATCTGCCCGTTGCCCGAGGCCAGGCCGTAGGCAACGGCAATGATGCTGCCCATGAGGGGCGAAATCAGCATTGCGCCGATAATCACGGCGGTGGAGTTCATGTTCAGGCCGATGGAGGCAATGAGGATGGCCAGAATCAGCACGCACATGTTGGTGCCCTGGATGGATGCGCCGTCTACCAGCCGCGATTTGATTTCTTCCTGGGAGGCCGTGTCGCTGCTGAGGGAAAACGCATCGCCAAACAGTTTTTTGATACCCGCCTTCAGGGTCATGGTTTATGCCTTCTTCCGCAAATTCATCCGTTGTCGGACATATCAGTTGGCGCTTCGCCTTCGATGGCGTGGCGCAGCGCGTCCATGCGCTGGTCAAGCTCTGCGCTCAGGCGGGCGCACAGCGCCAGCTCCGAGGCCATTTCCTCCGTCATGCACCGGTCCTTCTTGTAGCGCAGCTGATGCTCCAGGCTGGCCCAGCAGTTCATGGCGATGGTGCGCAGCTGCACCTCTACCTTCATGCTGCGCTTCTCATCCGCCAGGAAGATCGGGATGGCCACAATCAGGTGCAGGCTCCGGTAGCCGCTGGGCTTGGGATGGGTGATGTAGTCCTTCCGGTCAATCAGCGTCACGTCGTCCTGCTTGAGAAACGCTTCCGCCAGCATCCACACATCCTCCGGAAACGCGCAGACCACCCGCACTCCAGCCACATCGTTCAGCCGCTCCTCGATGGCGTCGATGGACAGGGGTACCTCCTTGCGCTGCAGCTTTTCCTTGATGCTTTGGGGAGACTTGAGCCGGGTACGGATGCTGCTGATGGGATTGCGGTCGTGCTGCAGGGAATACTCCTCGTTCAACACGTTGAACTTGGTTTCCACCTCCATCATGGCGCAGCGGTAATAAGCCATCAGCCGGATAAACTTCTCAGACTTCTGGTAGAGCCAGTCCATGGCCTCCGAATCCGTCATGGACTGGATTCTCTCACGGATCAGATACCCTTCCTGTCGCTCGTCCTTCATGCACAGACTCCTTTCTTTAAAATATAATCATGAACAGACGCTTCCGTACACATGGATTATTATATATGTTTTTATGACATTGTTCAACGGTTTTCCGGGGTAGATGCTTTCTTCTGACCGGCCTTCTGCTCCTGCTTGCAGCTATACATGGCCCGATCCGCCCGGGAAAACAACTCCTCCGTATCCGTATCCGTCGTATGGCGGAGGGCGTAGCCATAGGCAAGGCTCAGCCGTGCGTTCCTATCGCTGCCGTGGTTATGCCGCGCCAAAGCCCGTTGGAGGCTTCGAAGGGCAGCCATGATCGCGGGGTTCTCCTGGCCGGCGGCAATCACGGCAAACTCATCGCCGCCGATACGGTAGCACTGTCCGATGGCGCAAAAGGCCTCCTGAATCAGGCCCGCGGCCGTGCAGATGATGCCGTCGCCCGCCTGATGGCCGTAGTGATCGTTGGTCCACTTCAGGTTGTTTACGTCAAGAATCACATAGCACAGGACGGGGGCGTCCGCCAGAGCCTGCTGATCCCGCTGAAAGGCGTTGCGGTTCAGCAAGCCGGACAAGGCGTCGGTATATGCGAGATTCATGTAGAAATCCGCCCGCAGCTGGTTTTTATAGAACGCTGCCATCCTGTTCAGAAACAGGCGGATCAGCGAACAGATCAGGCAGACCAGCCCCAGGGAAAGGAAGATGGCATACATGTCGGAATCCGAGAACAGAAACATCACCACGGACAGTGCTGCAAAGCAGAAAAACAACAGCATGCCCGGAGCAATCCGCTTCTGCCGCTTTCTGTCCCTGACGCTGCTGATGATGACAAAAAAGCAGACGATGAGAATCAGCACATGATGCACTGCGAGGGACACCAAATACACCCACGTTGGAACCTTGACCATGACCAGCAGCAGGAAGCAGGCGAAATTGGCCAGGAAGAGCCAGCGCATGGTCTGGAATACGGTGCTGGGGTAAAGAAGATTGATGCTGTCCGCCAGCAGCACGGGCATCATCAGAAAGGCCATGAAGGAGAGGAGTGCCGCCGCATCGACGCAGCCGGTGAGCATCAGCCTCAGCTTGGAATCGGTAAACAGCCATACGCCGCAGTCCAGCACAAAGACCCCAAAGGTGATGCAGGCGCGAATCAGCCTGTCCTCCTCAGGCACGCTTCGCCGCATGGCCGCGCCGAAATACAGGATGGCGCCGCTGACCACCAGCGTAAAGGAGCAGAAGAGCATCACCGGAAAGACAGACACCGCCTCCCACAGATGGGAAACGTCCATATCCGCGGGCTGCGAGCTGGGCAGGGCCGGAAACCCCGTGAAGGCGCAAAGCGCAAAGCAAAGCACAGCCAGCGCCAGAATAGACGCGTAGCTTAGCCTGACAGCCTGAGCCGTCCTTTGCTGCATGCGGCCCGCTCATCTCCTTGATCGGTTGATTTTCGTCGCTTACCGCCCGGTGCGGCGGTTGACCATTTCACTGGATGCAAGCATCACCAGCGTCAGCCCCAGCACCCACCAGGGCATGACTCCCAGCCCCAGCACCCCGGACAGCACGCCCATCAGCGGCGGCATCAGGGTGGAACCAACGTAGGCAAAGGCCATCTGCAGTCCGGTGGCTGCCTGACTGGCTTCCTCGCCAAAGCGGCGGGGCGTTTCATGAATGGTACAGGGATACACCGGCGCGCAGCCCAGGCCGATCATCCCCGCCGCCACCAGGCATCCCGCATAGCCCAGGGGCAGAAACAGCACGACAATGCCTGCGAGCATCAGCAGTGTTCCGCCGCGGATAAGCTGCTTGCTGGAAAAGCGGATGGACAGAAAGCCATTCAGCCCGCGGCCCAGGGTGATGCCGATAAAGAACAGGCTGGAGGCCAGGCTGGCCTGCTCCGCCGTCGCGCCCAGATGCTGGGCATAGCTGGCGATCCACAGGATCATGGAGGATTCCGCCGCGCAATAGCAGAAGAAGGTCATGAGCACTGCCCGCATGCCGGGCAGGCGCAGCGTTTGGGCGTTGGTGAGCATCCTCTGGCGGGAGGCGCGATCCTCCGCGGCGCTTTCGCCATGGGCCCGCCACAGCCGCTGGGTCATGAACAGAGCCAGGGCCAGCGCACCCTGTATACCCACGATGATCAGATAGCCTGCGCGCCAGCCTGCGCCCCCGCCGATGCACAGGGAAAGAATCACCGGCCCGATGCTGGCCCCCAGCCCCCAGAAGCAGTGCAGCCAGGACATGTGCTTGGCCTCGTAATGCAGAGAAACATAGTTGTTCAGCGCCGCGTCGATGCTTCCCGCGCCAAGGCCCAGGGGAATTGCCGCCACAAACAGCAGCGCCGCGCTGGGCGCCAGGGCATAGCCCAGCAGCGCCACAGCGGTCATGGCGGTGCTGACGGCCGTGACCCGCCCCGTGCCAAAGCGCCGCACCATCCGCGCGGACAGAAGGCTGGACACAATGGTGCCCGCCGAGCAGACCATCGACACCGCGCCCGCCATGGGCAGCGCGGCGCCCAACTCCGCGCGCATGGTGGGCCATGCCGCCCCCAGCAGCGAGTCGGGTAGTCCCAGGGAAATAAACGCGATATAGATGATTGCCAGCAGTACCATAGCCTCGCACCTCAGCCTTTTTCATGGGTATGTCACTGCTATTCTATCACAGTGCGGAAGCACCGTCAACGCCGCGCCGGCATGGATGAAGAAGGTTCTGTCTCCTGCTGTTTACGCCGCCATGGGGAGGCTTTCACAGCCTGACAGGCTGCGCTTGACATCTACCAGCGCCTGTGCTACAATACCGTCAGCGTGTAAACGCCATTCATGGATGAAGGAGCTGACCCCGCTGATGCGTAACTGATTTTCTGCCATGATCCCAAAGCATGATGGGAAGAGGCATGCTACCCGGTTATGTCCGGGCGGCTTTGCCATGGCGGAAAAGCGGTGCGTGTTTCCTGTGCGGGGGACGGCTCTGTTTTTTTGCGCGCGCCTCTTTCATCAGCCGGTGACCCATATCGGAGGTGCTGCGCCATGCAGCTGAATGTACGCGATCTTTCCTTTACCTATGAGGGTAGCTATACGCCCGTCTTTGACCATGTGTCCTTCTCGGTGGACACCTCCTGGCATCTGGGCCTTGTGGCCCGCAACGGCCGGGGCAAAACAACGCTTCTGCGCCTGATGCAGGGGCAGTATCCCTATAAGGGCGGCATCGATCTGCCCCTGTTGCCGGTGTATTTTCCCTTTGAAGTGGCGGACGCAGGCCAGCTGACGCTGTTTGTGATGCAGCAGGCCGCGCCGGACACCCCGGATTGGCGGCTGATCCGGGAGCTGAACCTGCTTCAGGTGACCGAGGACGCGCTGTACCGTCCCTTTAACACCCTCAGCCGGGGCGAACAGACCAAGGCCCTGCTGGCGGCGCTGTTTGCTCGGGAGGATGTATACCCGTTGATTGACGAGCCCACCAACCATCTGGACGTACACGGCCGCGAGCTGGTGGCGGACTACCTGCGCCGCAAGGACGGCTTTCTGCTGGTGAGTCACGACCGCGCCTTTTTGAACCGGTGCATTGACCATGTGCTGAGCCTGAACCGCAGCGATATCTGGGTGATGCAGGGGAACTACGACGCCTGGGAAGCGCGGCTGACATTGCAAACGGAAACCGAGCAGGCCCGCAATGAGGACCTGAAGCGGGACATCCGTCGTCTGGAGGCCTCAGCCCGGCAGGCTGCGGAATGGAGCAGCAACATTGAGTCGCGGAAGATTGGCGTTGATCCCATCAAAAGCGACAAGTGCAAGAACTGGCGTGGGTACGCCGGGGCGAAATCCGCCCAAATGATGCAGCGCAGCCTGAACGCCCTGCACCGGCAAGAGCGGGCTGTGGAGGAAAAAAAGACCCTGCTGCACAATGTGGAGCGGGTGGGCGAACTGAAACTGACCACGCTGCATCATCCCAAGGAGGTGCTGGTGACCGTTCGGGAGGGGCGGGTGGCCTATGATGGGCGCACCGTGGCGGAGAACATCAGCTTTGAGGTGCGTCAGGGCGATCGTGTGGCGCTCACGGGGAAGAACGGCGCGGGGAAAAGCAGCGTTTTGCGGGCGCTGTGCGGCCAGGGCGGCTCGCTGACGGGGCAGGTGAGCCTGGCCAGCGGGCTGACGATCAGCTATGTGCCCCAGGAGACGGACTTTCTGCGGGGCGATATGCGGGCGTTCATTCAGCAAAGCGGGGTGGACGAAACCCTGTTCAAGGCCATCTTGCGAAACATGGATTTCGGCAGGGAGCTGTTCGACCAGCCTATCCATGAAATGAGCCAGGGGCAAAAGAAGAAGCTGCTGCTGGCCCGAAGCCTGTGCACGCCTGCCCACCTGTATGTGTGGGACGAGCCGCTGAACTACATTGATGTGTACAGCCGCCGCCAGGTAGAGGAGCTGATCCTCCAGTCGCGGCCCACGCTGCTGCTGGTCGAGCATGACGCGGTGTTCCTGGAAAAGGTATGCACCAGACCGGCTGTATCGCTGACAAGGGAATAATACTATTCTCAAATTCAACAGGCACATCTACTCGCGCCTTTTCCATTCAGGCGTTCGCTCATTCCACTCGACGTAGCGCTGCTACGCCTCGTTCCATTCCCGCCCGCCAGAATGAAAAATTCGCTTCGTATCTTGTGCCATTTTCATTTGAGAATAGTATAACCAAAGGCGCGCCGCGTGACGGAAAGGTCATGCGGCGCGCTCTGCCTGTGGCAGGGAATCAGCTTTTTTGAACAAGCCATTCCTTCGCCTTCTCAAAATCATTGATGAAGCCAAGGGCAAAGGAAGCGCCCGCAAGGGCGCGCCTTAGCCGGATGCGCACAACCGGCCCAAGCCCTACCACGGCTACCCGTGTAAAGTGCTTGCCAGCGTGAAGCAGGTACTTCTGCAGGGCGGAAATCAGGGCCGCCGTCACCCGGGTTTCATCCAGATTGACGGCAATCACTGATGGGAATGACGGCCGCAGAAACAGGCAACTGTCGGCCTCCAGCTTTGCAAGGGCCAGGTCATCGCGCTTCTGCAGGTTGTCCAGATGCTCAAACCATATCTCGCCGCCGCCGAAAAACATGCTGAAGGATTTCTTTCGCAGTCCGCGGGGCTCTTCTGTTTGGGGCATGAAGCCAGTCTCCTTCCATAGGGCATCATTTCAGCATATACCCCACCCCGTGCTGGGTGGCAATGAAGCCCTCCAGCCCGGCGGCGTCCAGCTTTTTCCGCAGGCGGTTCACATTGACGGAAAGCGTGTTTTCATCCACAAAGCTGTCGGTGGCCCACAGCGCCTCCATCAGCTTTTCCCGGCTGACCACCCGCCCGGGGCAAGACATCAGGGTCAGGAGAATGCGATGCTCGTTCTTGGTCAGGGGAATCTCCTGTCCCTGGAAGCGCAGCATGTATTCGCCGGGATGCAGTGCCGCGCCGCGGTGCTCCAGACGGGGCGCGCTGTCGGCAAAGTCGTAGCTGCGGCGCAATAGCGCCTGAATTTTCGCCATCAGTACGTTCAGGTCGAAGGGCTTGGCAATAAAGTCATCCGCGCCCATGTTCATGGCCATGACCACGTTCATGCTGTCGGAAGCGGAGGAGATGAAGATGATGGGCGCCTTCGACACGCGGCGGATCTCCTGGCACCAGTGATAGCCGTTAAAAAACGGCAGGCGCACATCCATCAGCACCAGGTGGGGATCGTAGGCGGAAAACTCTGCCGTCACCTGCCGGAAGTCCTGCACGCAGCGGGTTTCCATGCCCCAGCTTTCCAGATGGCGAACCACCGCCGAGGCGATGGCCCTGTCATCCTCCACAATGAATACGCGATACATCCGCTGCGCCTCCCTCCATGTATGCACGGATGATTATAGCAATTCCGCGCCGGAAGCGCAAGGGGCGGGGTTATTTCACGGTGATGGCCTGGGCCTGGGCTTGCAGGCACAATTCCGCCGCCTTGAAGGCATGGGCCTGGGTCATGGCGTTTTCGGTGCGGTTGAGGCAGTCCAGAATCAGCTGACCGAAGAAGGGATAGCCTGTGGCGCCCTGGGCATTGACGTACTGCTCGCCCCGCCCGTTGACCAGGTACACATGGTCGCCGCCGGGCTGACCGGAGGCAATGTTTACATACTTGCGAATCTCAATATAACCCTTGGTGCCCAGGATGATGGTGCGGCCGTCGCCCCAGGTGCTCAGCCCGTCGGGGGTGAACCAGTCCACCCGGAAGTAGTTGGTGGTACCCTTCGCGCCCACGATGCTGCAATCGCCGAAGTCGTCCAGCTCGGGATGGTCAGGGTTGGCGTAGTTGCCAATGCGGCTGCATACCACCTTTGCGTCCTCCTCCCCGGCAAAGTGAAGGTACTGCTCGATCTGATGGCTGCCGATGTCGCACAGAATACCGCCGTATTTCTCCTTTTCGAAGAACCAGGCGGGGCGGCCCGGAGCGCCCAGACGGTGGGGGCCGAAGCCCTCCACATGGATCACTTGACCGATTTCTCCCTGTTCGATCATATATCCGGCGAGAATCGCGCCTTCCACATGCAGGCGCTCGCCATAATAGACCATGTACTTCCGGCCGGTTTTCTGCGCCATGGCTTTGGCGCTTTCCAGCTGCGCCAGGGTGGTGAAGGGCGCCTTGTCGGTAAAGTAATCCTTGCCGGACGCCATCACCCGCAGCCCCAGGGCGCAGCGCTCGCTGGTGATATGCGCGCCGCAGACCAGGCGGGTGTCCTTGTCCTGCAGCACCTCTTCCTCGCTGCGGGCGGGGATGGCCTGGGGATAGGTTTTGACAAACTGAGCCACCTTGGCGGGATCGGGATCATAGACGTATTTCAGGGTGCCGCCCGCCTCCAGCAGGGCGTTGGTCATGCCGTAGATATGGCCGTGATCCAGATGCGCCGCGGAGAAAACGAATTCGCCGGGGGAAACCACGGGCTGTGGCTTGCCCTTGGGGGCGTAGTTCATGCCGTCGGATACCTGCATGGGGATTCCTCCTTTGTTTATTTGGTATAGCTGCTACCCAGGGTGATTTCACCTTCCAGGTCGGCAGCGGAAGCGGTTTTCTCGTGGAAGTGAGGCATCCGGGCCATCAGCCCCTCTACGGTATAGAAGGGATCGTCCTTGGCGAGGGGCAGGGATACCGCTTCGCCTGTGGCGCCGGCCTTGTAGACGGCGGTGATCAGCTCGATGGTGCGCCGGCCGTCCTCGCCGCCGATGGCTACGGGCACATCCTGCTCCAGGGCGGTGAGAACGTTCTCCAGCTGGCCAGTGTGCCCCTCGTAGCGGATGGGCGGCTGGGCTGCGGCGAAATCAGCAATCTCCTGCTCAAGGGCTTCGTTGCGCTGGGGGAAGCCGTTGCCCATGGAAAGGGAGGCATAGCAGTTGAAGGGCGCCGACAGCTTGGCCTTTTCGCACTGAAATACCAGCTGCTGTTCCTCGCCGTGGTGCACCACCGAGGCGGTCAGTTGGGCCAGCGCCCCGGGGTATTGCAGAATGCTGATGGACAGATCCTCCACCTCGGCATTGTCGTGGGCGGTGTTGGACAGCACGCTGGTCACCCGCTGGGGCAGGCCCATCATCCACAGCAGCATGTCAATGTGGTGAACGGCATGGTTCAGCGTACATCCGCCGCCCTCCTTTTCCCAGGTGCCGCGCCACCACAGGTCGTAATAGCAGTGACCGCGCCACCAGAAGGAGTCCACCTGCGCGCAGCGCACAGGTCCGGCCAGGCCGCTGTCCAGCAGGGCCTTCAGGTTGCTGATGGGCTGGCGGAAGCGGTTCTGCGCGATGATGGAAAGCTTTTTGCCGCTTTCATCCCGGGCACGGAGCATCTGGTCGCATTCCTCCAGGGAAGCGGCCATGGGCTTCTCGCACACCACGTTTTTCCCGGAGCGCAGACAGTTGATGCTGATCTGCGCGTGAACATAGGGCGGGGTACATACATCCACCAGGTCAATGTCCCGCAGTGCCAGCAGGGCCTGATGGTCATCAAAAACCTCAGCGTCGAGGCCGTACTTTTCCCGCATGCGCCGGGCCTTTTCCGGCACAATGTCTACCAGATATGCGATATGG
>CAMDVP010000023.1 GCA_945877525.1 uncultured Clostridia bacterium
ATAAGTGCTGCCCACCTGTGTGGCGGCCATAAACATCACCGCGTGCGTCATGTCCATTGTCAGGGCAAAGGTGGCCATCAGGGCTGCGGTAGTGGTAGATGAAATCCCAGGCAGCGCGCCACCTACAATACCGATAGCTACACCGGCCATCAGCAGCAGGATAATGTCTGGTGAGAGGGATTCGGCAATCTTCTGCAAAATTTCCATGGACTTTCCTCCCTCCTTAACGCAGACGCATGCCGAAGGCTACGGCAAAAATCACATACAGAGCACCTGTCACCGCCAGGGCGATGATTACAGCCCAATAGGGCTTGATACGACGCACATAGCCAAGGGTAATGCCAAGCACCAGCAGAAAACTACTGAGATAAAATCCCAGATAACGAATGCCCAGCAGGATATATACCGCCACGATGGCAATAGCCAGCATGGTTTGCCGAACTGCCTTGTCCGACATGGCCGCCAGAAAGGAACCCTTGATTTTCGCGGGTGTGGGGCGGCCCTTCTTCATCAGGCTTTGAGTAATTCCGGCAAATGAGAGCAAAAACATACAGCCCTCAGTAATGAAGGGTAACAGGCGGGGACTTTCCATGATGGAGGCGCCGCGCTGCTTAATCTGGAAGGTAAGCGCAAACAGCACGATGGTCACCGCCATCAGCACCGAATAAATGAGGACGTCCTTATCCTCCTTGGTCAGGCGCATGGGCTATCCTCCTTTCAAAAAGGTGATGGAATGGAATTTGCGAAAGGCCTTTCCGGCCTTCCGCAAATTGGATGGAACGACATAGGAACCGCCGGCTTACTCCTCCCAGCGCAGCACGCCCACATCCTCGGGGTTACGAGTGCCATCGCCCAGGTCATACAGCAGATAGGAGCTGATCCGGCTGGTCATTTCAAAGATGCGCTGTGCTTCCTCGCCATAGGCCACATCTTCAAAGTTGATATTATTGTTGGCCAGCAGGGTCTTGAATTCTTCCGTACCGATCACATACTGGAACGCCTCGGTTAGCTTGGCCTTGATCGGTTCGGGAGTCTGGTTGGAAACCGCAAAACCGCGCCAGCCGCCAATCACATCGGCCGTGTCCGCCATCTCGGGCACAAAGTCGGTGATGGGGGGCATGAGGCCGAACTCCTTGTCCTCATAAGACACCGTGCTGAACACGCAAAGCATTTTGCACAGGCCCTGACGCATATACTCACCGGCATTGATGGCATCAATGGCGCTCCAATCCACCTCGCCCTGTGCAACGGCCAGAGCAGTCTTGTTGCCGCTGTCATAGGGCACAAAGGTTACCATGTCCGAGCAGCCCAGCTTGGAAACCAGCTCGGCAGCAGGAATATGCCACATGCTGCCCACGCCGGCAGTAGAGGCAGTGGTGTGATTGTGGGTAATATATTCAATGAACTCTTCCATGGTGTTGATGCCCAGCTTGGCATTCACCACGATGCCGGTATTACGCACCACGAAGGGCATGGCCAGCATATCAAGCTGGAGATAGGAGTTGTCGCTGCTCTCGGTGGTGGAGAAGGCGCACATGGATGACGAGGTGCCCAGAATGGTCATGCCATCGGCAGCCTGATCCAGCACATAGTCAGTGGCAATGCCGGAGCTGGCGCCGGGCATATTTTCTACGATCACATCGCAGCCCAGGTATTCGCCGAGTGCGGGGGCAGCCGTGCGGCACATGGTGTCGATACCGCCGCCGGCGCTGAAGCCCAGGATGATGCGAATGGTCCCGTTGGGTTTCCACTCCTCATCAGCCATCGCAGGCAGAGCAAGGGAACAGACAAGCATCGCGGAGAGTAGGATTGCCAGGAACTTTTTCATGGGGTTTGCCTCCTTTTGTGAAATGAGTAATATTTTCGGAAGAGAGTACGCCTCTCTTTTCCAAAACCATAATGGTTCATGCCAGGCCCAATGATTTCAGCAGGAAAATCCATCCGAAAAAGGTGAATACACACAGCAGCGATGTGAACACTACCATCAGCGCCGCAAGGTCACCGTCGCCGCCCATCTGCTGCGCCATGGCATAGGACGCCGTGGCACAAGGCCCGCCGAACACAGCCATTAGCGCAATCAGCAGCTCATTGCGAAAGCCAAGAAGCACCGATACAGTGACCGCTACCGCGGGAAAAATCACCAGCTTGGCCAGTACGCCGAAGAACAACTGCTTCCGGTATCGCTGCACATGATTGACCCGGAAGGACGCGCCAATGACGATCAAAGCAAAGGATGTAGCTATCTTGGCAATGCTCCGGGTGGCGCTGGGCAGCGGGTCAAAATGCAGGATCCGGAAGGCAAAGGCCAGCAGCGTGCCCAGCAGAATGGGATTGCGAAGCACGCTAAGCAGAATTTGCCTGGCATTGGGATTTCCGCTGCGGAAGGTTTCCAGCGCTACCACAGAAAGAACATTCATCAGCGGTACTGTGAAGGCTGCCAGAAGTACCGTAGGAGCCAGGCGCTCCGTGCCATACAGCGAAGTGACGATGGATATGCCAAACACCAGAAAGTTGCTGCGGAAAATGCCTTGCACCAGCACGCCCCGCTTTGCCTGATCCCTTTCCAGGCGTGGTATCAGCACCATGAGTACAAGGAAAGCAGCAAGTGTCAAGCCTGTGGCCACGGTCACCAGGCGCCAGTTTGCGCCGGCACTGAAATCGCTGTCCATCACGTTGGCATAGAGCAGACAAGGAAAGAATACCTTGTAGATTAGGCCGTTCATTTCTTTGATGCCTGCGTCGCTGACCAGCCCTGCACGCCGGATGAGCATGCCTGCCGCCAGCATGGCCAGCAGAGGATAAACCGCATCCAGGGATGCTGTCAGGTTTTCCATGAACGCTTCACAGCCCTTCTGCGCACATCAGCTTTTGAACTGATCCTTGTCAGCGGGGCTCTTAATGATGACGCAACGGCAAGGCTCGTCAAATGGGTTATAGGTGGCATGCACCACGCCGGCAGGCACATGGGCCACATAGCCGGGGTGAAGGTCAATGGAACCGGTTTCCGTTTCAGAAACAGCGTTCCCGCTGAGTACAAAGATGATTTCTTCCTGCTCTGGATGCACATGAGTGGAGTGCTGGAAGTGCGGAAGATACTCAGTAATCTTGACCAGCACATTGTCGGACTGCGCTGTGCAGAACCGCCCGACCAGTTCCTTGGTCTGTCCCCAGGCTACCTGGTGAAAGTCCAGTTCTTCAGTGTTTTGCACGGTACGATCTCTTTTCATGGATGTTTCCTCCTGTATATTGATTGATCATGGGCTCTTTCTTGCTGGAAGGGCTTGGCATCAAGCTCATTTTTGCCAAACAAATATATTTGATATTTTTGTGAGCAAAAGAGGAACCCTTCCCTGTATGCAGCTTACAGCCTCTGGATGTGGAAACCGCCGTCCAGGTCAATGTAGTTGCCCGTGGAATAGATAAACTTATCGCTGACAAACGCGCTGACGGCACCCGCGATATCCTCCGGCTGACCCCAGCGTGCAATGGGGAACGCGCCCTTTTCGATCAAGTCGGAGTATTTCTGATGCACCACACGCGTCATATCCGTCTCGATGACACCTGGGCGAATCTCATACACCTGAATATCACTGGCGGCCAGCCGGTCTGCAAAGAGCTTGGTAATCATGGCGACACCGGCCTTAGAGATGCAGTATTCCCCGCGGCTGACAGAGGACACGGTAACGGAGCTGGAGGAAATATTAACGATCACGCCACGGCGGCGACCCTTGACTTCCTGCGTGAGCATCTGCCTGGCCACAAGCTGTGTCATGAACATGGTGCCCTTGGTGTTGATGCCAACTACCCGGTCAAAACTTTCCTCGGTCATTTCCAGAATATCGTTGCGCACCTTGGGTGCCACGCCGGCGTTGTTGACCAGCACATCAATATCGCCATATTTCTCTACCACGGCGCTGACAAAGCTTTCCCGATCCTCCTTGCAGGCAATACTACCCTGCTGGTAGTACCATTCCACGCCGTCGCGAGTCAGCGCATCAAAATGCTCCTGATAGTCCTGCAGGCTGTTGACGTCCAGAACGGCGATGCGATAGCCCTTCGAACCAAGCTGCTTCACAATCCCGTAGCCGATGCCCCGGCTTCCGCCCGTTACAATCGCTGTCTTCTTCATGTCTGTTTCCTCCTTCTCGATTTGCTTATTTCAGCTCGCCGCTTTGCTCCTGTGCCCAGTGATCCACCACCATCTTAGGGGCATATACGAACATCATATGCAGATCCCCATCACCTGTGTTGCGCAGAGAGTGGCTTTTTCCGGATTCCATGTATACCAGTTCTCCCTTGGAAATAGGCTGGCTTTCTCCATCCACGGTCATCACACCCTGGCCTTCCAGGATGGTATAACTCTCCACTGTCACATGCTCATGCTCAGGGATATAGCCGCCGGGATAGATGACCACATAGCCCTGGCAGAAATGTTCGCCATTAATGGCGCCATTCTCGCCAAGCAGCACGCGTGTTCTGCGGCCCGCAGGAAATTCGGTTCCTTCCACATCCATGATTTTGATTTTATTCATGAGTTGCTCCCTCCGTAAATCTTGTG
Source organism: uncultured Clostridia bacterium (assembly GCA_945877525.1). Classification (GTDB taxonomy): domain Bacteria; phylum Bacillota; class Clostridia; order Christensenellales; family Aristaeellaceae; genus UBA11524. The sequence continues at coordinate 4,559 of CAMDVP010000023.1, forward strand.
CTCGCGCCAATCGCGCCAGATATTCTCAAACCACAGCTTTTCCTCCGGGATGGGCCGTACAGGGCGCCAGGAACACTCGACCCTTCCGCTCTTCCAAAGCACCTCCTGTACAAGCCCGGCATGGGCGTCCGCATCCAGCTGGTAGCGGAAACGCTCGTCCAGTCCGGGAAGGGGCAGGCTTCCCTCGGGATCGCTGATCAGGTAAGAGCCACGGCTTTTTCCACCCTGGTCGATGTAGTCCACAATGGCGCTTAGATACATGCGCTGGCTGAGAAGCAGATCGCGCAAGCGATACCACGCAGGGAGTTCTGCTGCCGAGGCTATGCGACCGCCAAGCAGGCGCAGTTCCTGCTGCTCCAGTTCTGCCAGCGCTGTTTGTGCCCCTGCCCGGGAACGAATATGCGCGCCATACAGCGACATCCGTCGGCCCAGCTCGTGGCGTTCCCTGTTCAGTTCCAGCAGAGCTCCATCACTATCAAGCGCCCGTTCGCCCAAGGCCACGCAGGCGTCGATTTGCCTGCTGAAGCGTGCCATAAGCTGTTCCTGATCCAAGGGGTCATCCTGATACATGTGGGAAATATATTCTGCTGCCCGCATGCTGCCCACCTGGCCTGAATTCAGAGCACTGCCGCCCGGACGGTACACACCATGGCTTCCGTTGACCTCGCCCACAGGGAAGAAATGACGCAAGTTGCTTTCCCACCACAGGTTGCCGGAAAGCCCGCCGTTGTTGTGCTGGGCGCAAACTGCGATTTCCAAAGGTTCGCGGGTCAGATCAATGCCGTGATCGGCATACAGACTGATCGCATCGGGGTTCATGTGCTGAAGCCGCAGGATGGGAGCCGATTGCACCGCGCCGGAATTTTGCAGGTATTCCAGCGCCTCACCCTGTACATGGGACAGTCCGCCATCCTCCATACAGCCGGGATTTTTGCGGAAGTCAAGCCATACGCGGCGGCCGCGCAGCATGGTTTCCTGATACACAAGGATGTCAATCAGAGAAGAGCCATGATCCTTCACCTTCCGGGGGTCGAAGGGCCACTGATACCCCTTGAGGAACATGGCGCTAAGCATCTGCTCGGGATTGTCGAAATAGTCGTCCAGAAACTCACGCTCATCCCCGCCATCGGCGTCCGTGCTCACATATCGGGGCAGAACCTGCTGGAAAGTACCGGACAGGTTCCAGCGGAACTTGACAGAGGCGATGCCATACTGGGATTCAGTCAGGTTTTTGCCCAGCGCTCCGGCACGAAATGCCGGGCCGCATCCGCCGGTCTGGCTTGGCGGATAGACCGAGGCCTCATACAGGCCAGCTTCACCGCCGGTAGCGTATACAAGGTTTTCAGTTGAAAATACAGCGTATTCTCCCGCCTTGCCACGGTGCAGCGCAATCAAGCCATACACGCGATCCCCATCGGCCAAAAGCTCAACCACCTGATACTGGTCATATACCTTAATTCCCAGGGCTGTTGCTTCCTTCTCAAGCATCTCCGTCATATAGCGGGAGGTAAGGGGGCCGGCGGATGTTCCACGCTGGACAGGATCGTGGTCTGTTTTATAGCCCACATATTCACCATAGGTGCTGCAGGGAAACGGCACACCAATATCGACCAAGTGGAAAAAGGCTCGCAGACTGCCCGCGGCCTCCGCCAGTGCCAGGTCACCATCCATGGCGCCGCCGGAGCTCAGATTCCTGGCCATGCCCACAATGCTGTCTGATAAATCCCCGGCCGTCGTGACCTTATAATAGGTTTGCTTGTCAGAGCCGGTATTCCGGCTGGTGCCCATCTTCATCCCCTCGGTCAGCACCGCCACATCACACACGCCCTGCTTTTTCAGCGATACAGCCGCATTCAGCCCTGCGGCGCCGCTACCCACTACAAGCGCCTGTACAGCCATAAACTGAAGCGTACAACTCATCTATTCACCTCCAGGCCATCCTTTGTTGCTGGCACAATAATATCACATATCAAATATATTGTCAATTCGAAAAATAAAAAATGCGCGCCCGTTTTGAGCGCGCATGAAGGTTCTGCTTATGGATTTATGAGTGATCCGCCTTTTTTCCGGGGCCGAACATGGTTTCCAGCGACACATCCCGCGAACGGTAGCCGTGCTCCAAAAAGGCAGTACGCGCCTCGCTGACAGAGCCGCATGCAAGCGCATCAATCAGCCTCTGATGCTCTTCCACGGCCTCCTTTGCCCGCTGGAGGCTGCGGGCACGGTTTCCCAACACCATATCCACCAACTTGCGATACTGTGCCAGCAGCTCAAAGGCGCGGGAGTTGTTGTAAAACTGCTCGATCAGTCCATGAAACTCAATGTTCAGCGCGGAGTAGTTGGCCTTGACCTGCTTTTCGGTTTTCAAATTGCGGATGCGGTCGTTGGCAGCAATAAGGCATTCATGCAGCTCAGGCGTCCAGTTCCGGATGCAGCTTTCAATGCTCAACACTTCCAGGGCTGTCATAATATCATAGATATTTTCAAAAAACAGCCGGTCAATGGGGCGAATCACCGCCCCCTTGTAGGGGATTAGCTCCAAGAGGTTTTCCCCTGCCAGGGCATTAAACGCCTCTCGCACCGGCAGGGGCGAGGTGTTGTAGCGCTGCGCAATATTCTGAATGGTAATATGACTGCCGGAAGGCAGCACATTCTGGAGAATCTCCGCCCGTAGCGTTTCTGTTACTTGCTGCGCAAGCGTTTTTTTCTGGATGTTTTGCTCCATTATGCTGCCCCCATTAATACTTTCCATCTTGATAATTATACCAACATCGACATAGAGATGCAAGTGGTACCACTCAAATAATTACGACAAAGTACAGGGAAGCGGGGCATTTCCCGCCTCCCTGCAGGCATGACGATTTACGCCCGCTTCATCAGGAAGAAATCGGTATGGATCTCTCTGGTCTGAATGAGGCATAGCACTGCAGCCATACCATACCCAATATAGTCACAAACAGGGATAGGAACGACCATCAGGATTGCCACGGCCAGTGCGACAATACGCTCAAGGATGGACATCCGTTTAAACAGATAACCGTTTACACAGCAGGAAAGTGCAAGCACTGCTACCAGACCATGCAGCGCGCCCAGAAGAATGGCCATGGCATCGCCCTGCCACAGAATGCCTGTATCAAAAACAAACAGGAACGGAATAATATAAGTGGCAATGCCAAAGAGGAAGGCCTTGATACCCGTTTTCATGGGCGGTGCTTCTGCAATGGCGGCGCCGGCGAAGGCTGCCACACACACGGGAGGCGTAATGTTGCTGACCACAGCAAAGTAGAATGCAAAGAAGTGCGCGGCTACGGGCGCCACACCCAACTGGATGATGGCGGGAATTACTGTGGTCACCAAAACCAGATACACACCAACAGAGGGCATGCCACAGCCCAGCACAAGGGAAATCAGCGCCGTATAGATCAGGGTCAGCACCAGGTTGCCGCCCGCGGCGCCCACAATGATGCTGGACAGACGGGCGCTCAGGCCGGAGGAGAACATACAGCCAACGATGATGCCTGCGCAGGCACAGGCCATGCCAACGGTAATAGCAGTTTTGCTCACTTTTTCAAAGGCGGCAATCATGCGCCGGGGCGTAATCCTTGTGTCCTTGCGCACAAAGCTGAGCAGGAACAGCACCAGAATACCCCAGAACGCTGCCATCACTGCGGTGTAGCCCCGCAAGAGGAAATAGACCAGAACCACCAGGCTGAGCAGTAGATGGCCGCCGTTTTTCAGCGTAAGCCAGAACTTCGGCAGCTGATCCTTGCTGGTAGGGGTCAGGTTTTTCAGCTTGCCGTTGAAATGAATGGTGGCCATCAGTGCAATATAGTACAGCACTGCAGGGATGACCGCATCCTTTACGATGGTGATATAAGGCACCTTCAGGTATTGCGCCATGATGAATGCTACAGCACCCATAATCGGCGGCATGTAGTTGCCCCCTGTGGATGCCACCGCCTCAATGGCACCTGCCTCCTCGGAGGAATACCCCACGGACTTCATCAGCGGGATGGTAAAGCAGCCGGTGGAAACGACATTGGACACGGAACTGCCGCTGATCGAGCCGAAAAGCGCACTGGAAATGGCTGCTGTTTTGGCGGGACCTGCAGTAAAGCGCCCACCGATGGAATATGCCAGATCAATGAAATATCGCCCTGCGCCCGTCTGCTCCAGCAGTGCGCCAAACACCAGAAACAGGATGATGTAGGAGGCCATGGACTGAATTGGCTCAGAAAGAATCCCCTGGTCGCTGACCAGCACATCCACCATACGCTTCCAGTTTGTCGGTATCGTTCGCAAAAAGCCGGGGAAATAGTTGGCAAAACGAGTATGGATGATGAAGAAGGTCGCCACCACCGTCATGGTGGTGCCTACCGTGCGCCTGGTAACAATCAGCACCAGCACAATGAAGATGGTACCGGCAATGGTATCTGCCGTGCTGGGACGGAAAAAACGCATCTGCCAGCCATCCAGGTCGGACAGGAAATAGATACCTACCCCCAGGGTGCAAAGGGCCAGAAACAGGTCCCACGCAAAAAACCAGTTGAACTTGTCGTGCCACTTTTTGCGCTTGGTGGGAAACAGAAAGAAAGCAAACAAGAGCACAAAGAGCACAAAAATAAGGCGGTGTGCAATGCCAACAGGGGCGCCGAAGTAGGCAGTCATGAGGAAATACAGGGTCATGACCATGGCCAGGGCGGACAGGCACAGCGCCATGACGGAATGCGGGGTGAGCTTTTTGCTTTCAAGGAAGTATTCAAAGAAACCTATTTCCTTCTTTGGTTCACTCATTCAACATACCTCCGAGGGGCTTGCGCCTCGTTTGTCATGCTGGAAAGACGGAGGGGGCTTTACGCCCCCTCCTCAAGCAGTTACTCGCCGATCAGGCCGATTTCCTTGTAGAACTTCAGTGCGCCGGGATGCACAGGGAAGTTCGGATCTACACCTGCCAAAGGATTGGATTGAATCACGCCGTCGTTTTCGCTGTAGTACTTGCTGAAGGTTTCCGCGTTCTCATAGATTGCTTTGGTGATCTGGTATACAAGCTCCTCGCTCAAATCCTTATGGCAGATCACCGAGGTAATGGCCGCCACCGTATAGACCGGCTCGGTCTGATACTCATCAAAGGTCAGGGGCTCAATGGTCACGGCCTCCAGGCCCGGAACAGCCTGCTGTAGGGCGGGAATCTTTTCGGGATCAAGGCTGATCAGCTTGATGCCGGGATTTAGGCTCATGCTCTTCAGTTCGCTATGATCCAAGGGAAGCAGGCCGCTGGCAGCATCCAGGTTGCGGTTCGCGCAGCATATTCAGACGCTCGGAGTCACCCAGCAGGCTTACGGTACCGCCGTTTTCAGTCACCTTGTCCATGTCGATTCCGTGAGCAGCCAAGGAGGCGCGGGCGATGGCCAGCCCAGTCTGACCAGTGCGGCCGGGGGAGATACGCTTGTCGGAAAGGTCGTAGATGGTGTTGACGCTTTCATTCTCACGCAGGGAAACCCACAGGAAGGGCATGGAATACAGGGAAATCACATGGCAGATGTCGCCATGGGCGGCATCATAGTCACCCTGTCCCATGTAGGCGTCATAGGCCACGCCGGTGTACACCAGGCCCATCCAGCCTTCCTTGTTCTGCACGGTGGTAGGATTGGCCGAACCGCCGCCGGGGGCAACGCGGGCCAGCATGCCGGGCACATTGTTCTGAATCACTGTGGCGATTTCAGAGCCTACATTGTACCAACTGCCGCCGCTGGAGCCGCTGAATACCTCCAGAAAGTCCGGGTCGGCTGCCTGCGCAAGAGGAAGCGCGCAGATGTTCAGCAGAAGAATCATCGTCAGGGTCCAAAGCAGTACCTTTTTCATGGTCTCCTCCTTTTTCTGGTTTCTCCCAGAAGAATACTTTTATTACTGCAACGCAGCAATTTCGAATGGAAGCGACAGGCTCCGAGGTCATGTATGCCGCTGTGGAACCTTATCATTGAACCGGGCTGAGGGCAAGAACCTGCACCGGGGGCTTATCCCGGGAGATGCTCCCCGGAAGCGGACGGTGCCTCTGCTTTCGCATCGGGAGCTTTTTCCTTGGAAAACCACCTGCGGTATATCACGCGATAGGATGCCATCAGGATGACAATTGCCACATAGCTGCCCACTAAAAACAGGTTTAGCTTCAGCTGGTGAACACGGGCTGCGCCCATGCCCATCACCACAGAAACAATCAGGATCAACAGACACCATTCCGCAAGGGATTCCCATTTGGATGTCTCTTTCATACCGCTCTCTCCTGTCAGTCCAGGCGGGCTCCCTGATTTGCCGGGCCGCCATACTTCTTGTAAAGGCTCAGGATACCCCTGTATTCCTTGGCATCCTTGGGGTTGGGGGCAGGCTGACGGGTGGTGAAGATGCTCTCATCCAATGCGTTAATGCTGCGGTTCGTCACATCGATGGCAATCATGTCGCCATCCCGCAGGTAAGCCAGAGGGCCGCCCCCTGCCGCCTCGGGCGTCATCTGACATACGCCAAAGCCGCGGGCAAAGCCGGAGAAACGGGCATCGGTAATCACAGCTACATCCTTGTCCAGGCCCATGCCGCACACCGATGCCTGCACCGCGTAGATGTCCGGCATACCGGGTCCGCCCTTGGGGCCCTCAAAGCGCACCACCATTACATCGCCACGATTGATTTTGCCCTGGGCCAGCGCCTCCAGCGCATCCTCCTGGCAGTCAAACACCCGCGCCGGACCTGTGTGAGCCAGGTTCTCACGATAGCGGGCCGACTGGCGCAGGATGGCGCCGCCAGGAGCCAGGTTGCCGCGCAGCACAGCGATACCTCCATCGACGGAGATGGGATTGTCCACGCTGTACACCACATTGCGATCGATGGTGTGAGGCTCCTCGGCATCCAGGTTATCCGCCAGAGTTTGTCCACTCACGGTCAGCACATCGGTGTGGAGGCTTCCGCGCAGCTCGTTCATCACCACGGGCATGCCGCCGCACTTTTCAAAGTCGGTCTGATGATAGGGGCCATTGGGCTTGACATTCACAAGGCAGGGCGTGCGGCGGCTGATTTCGCTGATGTAATCCAGCGTGATGGTGTCGTCATAGCCCAGCTCCTTGGCCAGGGACAGGATATGCACCACGGAGTTGGTCGAACCGCCCAGGGCCATCATCATCATGATCATATTGTCCATGGCGTCGCGAGTCATCACATCCCGGGCTCGAATGTCTTTTTCCACCAGCTCGGCAATCTTGTTACCGGCATGCTTGGCTGCACGCAGGATTTCGCTGGAGGTGGACAGCATGGTAGAGGTGCCGGGCAGACACATGCCCAGGGCTTCTGCCAGGCACTGCATCGTATTGGCAGTACCCATGAGAGGGCAGGCGCCCCAGGAGGGACAGGCCTGATCCTCCATGCGACGAATCTGCTGGGCAGTGATCTTTCCGGCGGGATAGCTTCCCATCACCTGCTCATCCAGGTCGGACAGGGAGAAGGACACGCCGTCCAGTTCACCCGTAGCCATGGTGCCAGCGCACACAACAATGGAAGGCAGATTCAGTCGGGCGGCAGCAATCAACATGCCGGGAACCACCTTGTCGCAGGCGGTCATGAAGACAATGCCGTCAAACATCTGGCTGTTCACAATGGTTTCGATTTCAAAGCTCATCACTTCCCGGGTGGACAGGTCATAGCGAATGCCGTCTAATCCCAGGGTCAGCGTGCCGCACTGGGAAATCACGCCAAACTCCACAGGGGTCGCGCCGCTTTGCCACACGCCCTCCTTAACCTTGGCGGTCAGCATATTGAGGCCATAGTGGCCGGGACACACCTCGCCCCAGCTGTTCACCACCGCAATCAGCGGGCGGGAAAGATCCTCATCGGTGAAGCCCATGGCCTTATAGACTGCGCGGCGGTGTGCACCCTCCACACCGGTCATATACTTTTTGGTGGGGTATCCCATCTTCATTTCCTTCCTTCTATCAGGGTTTCAGAATGATCTTCAGAGGCTGCTGAGAGGGATCACGTTTGAGCGTCATTGCTTCCTGCACCTGCGAGAGGGGCACGATGTGGGTTATCAGGCTTTTCACATCAATCTGGCCTGTGGACACCAGGTCAAGCCCACGCTGAAAATCCCAGCAGTAGCTGGAGGTTCCAATGACCTCCACCTCGCGAACCATGGCATCCACCAGAGGACGGGCATTGAAATCCTGCTCGAAGATACCGAAGATGATGGCTTTGCCGCCGCGCCTGACCACCTGAATAGCCTGGTTGAAGGTGGCTGGTGCGCCCACTGCCTCAAAGGCCACATCCACGCCGCGTCCATGGGTCTGGCGTAGGATCTCATCCACAGATTCCTGGCAGCTCTTCATGGGAATACAGCCATAGCTGCGCGCCAGCTCCAAATTGCGTTCCAGCAGGCCCAGCACATACACATGGGTGGCGCCGCATGCACGGGCCAACTGGGCCAGCATCAGCGCAATGGGACCATCGCCCATCACAGCCACATGATCGCATAGCTGGATATGAGCCTTCATAGCTGCGTGGACGGTGCAGGCCAGGGGCTCCATCAGAGCGCCTTCTTCAAAGCTGACATTCTCAGGGAGAACATGGCACCAGCGCTCCTCAGCATAGTAGAAGTCTGCGTAGCCGCTATTGTCGCTGCGGTATTTCAAGCGCAGGTTTTCGCAGTAGTCATAGCGGCCATGCTGGCAATACCAGCACTTACCGCAGGTGATCAGCGGCTCTACGCATACCCTGGTACCGGGCTTCAGGCTTTCTACGCCAGCACCAACGGCGTCCACCACGCCTGCCAGTTCATGACCAATGGTGGTAGGCAGCTTTACATAGGGATGACGTCCAGAGAAAATGTGCATGTCGCTTCCGCACACGGCGCTGGCCTTGACAGCAATGCGCACCTCGCCTGCGGCAGGCTCCCGCTTCTCGATTTCCTCCAGGACAATCGTTTCGGGCGCGGTGATCCTCGCCCTGCGGAAAACATCCATTGCCTTTCCCTCCTCAGATCTTCTCGGCCACTTCATAGCCTGCCTGGAACGCCTTGAGCGCGTTGCCAATCACATTGCAGTCGCCAATGCGGAACAGGGGAATTCCCTTGGCCTCCACCGTATCCTTGATTTCATTGCGGCAGGTCATTCCGACGCTCATAACCACGGTATCCGCCGTGAGGAAGAATTCCATGCCTTCCTTTTCGCAGATCAGACCTTTGTCCACAATCTTTTTCACCTTTACATTGTTGGCAACGCTGATGTTTTTGGGGAAGAACCGCTTGAACATATTCCCGCGGTTTGTAAAGCCCATACCGGGAACGAAGCTGTCGCGGGCAGTAATCACGCTGACATGCTTGCCCTGATCAGCCAGGGCCTCGGCCACATCCGCCGCGGCGTGGCCGGCGCTGCAGGCATAGCTTTCACTGGTCTGCATGCCAGCCACATCATCGGGAATAGGATTGGACACCTTGCGGCAAGTCCAGTTGCAGTTGTACCCGCAAGCCACCACCACCACATAGTCTCCCACTTCACGCGTGCCATCCAGGGCCTGCTGAGCATTGATCACATGGGGCAGCTCCACACCCTCCAGGTTGGGCAGCTTGAAATCGGCGCCTGTGGCGTCCACCACCACATCAGGAGCCACTTCCTCCAGCACCTTGGCAGAGAAGGGACGATTAAGCAGAATTTCCACGCCGCTCTTTTCCAGGGCATGCTTCAAATAGGCAAACACATCGGCCACTTCCGCCTTAGCCTTGGTATACTTGCAGGAACCATACAGGCCGCCCAGTTGACCGTCACGTTCAATCAGGGTTACCGTGCAGCCCTTGCGGCTCAGTTCCAGCGCGGCCTCACACCCGGCAGGGCCGCCACCCACCACCAGCACCTTCCGGTCGCTGCGGGCCTGGTCGTGGGCCATGCGATCGCTCATCTTGCGGCCCATGCAGGGATTCACCATGCAGGTGATCGGCTTTTTCATCCACAATTCATCATAGCATCCCTGGCAGCAGGAGGTGCAGGGAATCACATCCTGCTCATCACCAAATAGCACCTTGTTGGCATAATCAGGGTCGGCAATCATCTGCTTGCCAAAGGCCACGAAGTCGGCCTTGCCCTCGGCCACTGCAGCATTGGCAATCTCGGCGTTCAAGCGCTTGACTGCAATCACGGGGATGTTTACGCTGCGCCGAATGCGCTCGGACAGGTGAAGCCACGCGCCCCGGGGCATGCCGGAGGAATGGTCGTTGAAGCTCAGTTCGCTGTCGCGCATGCCGGCCGACACATTCAGGCAGTCCACACCGGCGCTTTCCAACTGCTGGGCAATCATCTGGGCTTCTACAGGAGTATTACCGTTGTCCTTGACATAATCATCTGCATTAATGCGGGCAATGATGGCAAAATCCTTACCGCAGCGGCGACGAATGGCTTCCACGATTTCACGGCAGAATTTTACACCGCCCGCGATGCCGCCATACTCGTCTGTGCGCTGGTTGCTCAGTGGGGTCAGGAAATTGTTGGCCAGGTAGCCGTGGGCAAAGATCAACTCTACGCCGTCCAGGCCGGCTTCCTTCGCATATGCTGCGCCCTGGCCGAACATCTCGACGATTTCCTTGATTTCTTCCACACTCAGTACATGCGGGGTATCAGGGTACAGGGGAGACTTGCTTGCAATGGGCGAGGGCGCCACAGGATCCATGCCTGTGGTGCTGCGGCGGGTTTGGCGGCCCACATGGCTCAACTGCACCATGACCTTCGCGCCATACTGATGGCACCCTTCGGCAATGGCCCGGAACCCGGGAATATACTTCTCGTCATCAATGGCAGGGTTGAGCACACTGCGGCTTCTGGGATAATCTACTGAAGTGGCCTCTACGATTACCAAACCAGCACCGCCCCGGGCGCGCGAGACATAGAAATCAATGGACTCCTCCGTCATCAGCGCATTGTGGGTATAGTTGTTGTTGAGCGCAGGCATCACAATGCGGTTTTTGATTTGCAGACATCCGATCCTTCCAGGCTGAGCAAGCGCTTCATATTTCATAGCGACATATCCTCCTACCTTTTCTTTTGGGGCCTCCTGATGAAAACTGCTTTTCGTTTTTTGCAGGGTATGGGAACACATCGGGAACCCTGACGGTACCGTGGCCGCACACCAACTTACGGCTGTCCTTTCATCTCTGCGGCGCTGTCCGCACCTGAAATGCACGGCCTGTCGCGTGCGATCATCGATGGCATGATTATACCCCTTACATATGATATTGTCAATAGTATTTTTTATATTTGATATTTGATATGATATTATTTATTCCATCCACGGGCCGATCCTGCCACCTGCACTGGGCCTGGGCCGGATGTTTTCTGGGCAAGGATTTCCCATCACATCCAGTCTGGGCATCTATCCGTTGTGGTGAATGTATACACCCACTCTGTCTGGTTGATTGATCTCAGCGTTTCGGCCATACCGTTGGCTGCTTTCATCTGTGGAAGCAGTATTTTCAGTCGTTCCTGACAGGTGATGCCGATTCCATGCAGGTGATCATGAGCTTGCTGAGAAAAAGGAACCGTGTGTGCAAGCCAGGGTGGTGTTCCTGTAAATACAAAAACCGCATTTACCCATATTGGCCAAATGGATGCTGTGCTTCTTCTGTCCGTCTGAAGTTCGGCAGCAGATTATCTCTGCGGAAGCGGCAGCTTAATTGTATGGGAAATTCTCTCTCCTTCTGATGCAAAGAAAAAACAGTTATGGTAATGAAGGTTTCCCTTCGAGCCATAACTGTTTGATGTCCAATGGGGTTTCAGCCGTTTCTGACGGGCAGGCGAAACCTTCCCTTACATAATAACTCGTGCCGCTGTGGCGGGCCTTTCTCGCCCCGGCGAGAAAACTCCCTAAAAAATCGCTGCTCGGGAGCAACGCGACCACATGGATTTACCCTGTCTGCGGATGGGACGCTTCCTTCTAAAGAAGTGGATGCAGCCACTTTCTTGAAACGAAAGAGCCGGGGCGCACAGGCCCCGGCCAGCATTCGGCGGGATTTACAGGGGCTGATCGCGGTATGCCTGATAAAAGGCGCATTCCGCCACCATGACATACACGTTCAGGGCCATGCTCAGGGCCATGTAAACCGTGGAGCCCAGCACGTTGCCCAGCAGGGCGGAGAGCAGGGTGTTCACCAGGGCCAGGATGAGGAAGTAGCCGATGAAGGACAGCTCCAGGGAGAACAGCAGCATCTTGCGGCGGCGCATGATGTTTACGCTCAGGCGGATGCACTGGCTGACGCCCCGGGAGGGCTCCTCCGCCATGGCGAAGGTGGCCATGCTGTAATGCAGCGCGGCGCGGATGCCCAGCACCATCATGGCGATCATGCCGCCGTAGCACAGGATGAAGAACAGCCAGGTCAGGTCTGCGCCGCCAAGTCCCAGCACCACGCCGGCCAGAATTTCAATGGCCAGGCCGGGAAGCATCCACAGGGCGGTGCGCAGGTAGATCAACAGGTTTAGGCCCAAAGCCTTGAGGAAGCGGTTCATCCGGGAGAACACCGTGCCGATGAGCGCGTCCTCGTCCCCGCGCAGCAGCTTCATGCCGTAGTTCAGCTGCCCCAGGGTGAGGGCGGGGGTAATCAGCGAGCTGATGAGCATCACAACCATGGTGGGCATGAAGATGCCGCTCAGCGTTTCCAGCGCGCCTTCAAGCTTGCTCATGTTGACGTAGCTGATATTGATGGCGCTGAGAAGCTGGTTGAAGGCGTTGGCAGCGCCGTCGCTGTTCATGGCCAGCACAGACAGCACCTGATAGATCAGCGAGGGCAGCGCGGCAATCAGCGCCACCATCAGCGCAATGGGCCAGTTATCCTTCAGGGCAGTCCGGGCACGGAGCTTGAGTTCGTAGTTGGTCAGCATATGTGTCACCTCGTGCGTCCATTGTAGCATGCCGGGGAGCGGATTGCAACCGCTTTTGACGGGCCATGTGCGCGCATGTCATGCCCAGCACGGCCCAGAACATCGGGGAAACCAGGCAGATGCTGAAGCTGAAGAAGCCCTGCGCCGCGTAGCACAGGATGGATGCGCCCAGCGCCCACAGCCAGCCCTCCTGCCTGCCAAGGCGCAGGCAGGAGAGAAGCACCGTGAAAAGCAGCCCCAGGTAGAAAAGCAGGGCGGGCAGACCGTTGTTGGAAAGAATGGCCAGGTATTCGTTATGGGGATTGTCGAAGTTTTCCCCCAGAACTTCGCCCGTGGCCTCCAGACGGTTGTGCAGGGCATAATAATAGGTATCGGGGCCGGTGCCGAAAATGGGATTTTCCTTCCAGATGGCCAGAGCATTGCGCCAGGCGCCGACGCGCCAGGAGCCGTATTCGTCCCGGGCGCGGCCGCAGAGCATTTCGTGAATTTCATATACCCCGCCCATGGATTCGGGGATGGGCGCGAAGGCCAGCACCGATACCACCGCTATCACAAAGACGGCAATCAGCGCCAGCACCGCACGGCCTGACAGGGCGGGGCCGGGATGAGCGCGCACAAGAAGCGCGGCACAGCCCAAAACACCTGACATGCCGAGCAGCATCGCCGATGTGCGCCCGAAGGAGAAGGTTACCGGCGCCTCAGTGCGCAGTCCGCCGTCCAGCCAGGGAAGGTAAACCGCCTTGCGCAGGGCCAGCATGGCTGCCATGCCGCAGAAAATCACCAGGCCCCGGCACCGGGTGTCCGTCCGGCAGAGCATCGCCGCCAGCAGCAGCCCGCACAACAGCGCCGTGGCGATCAGCCCGCTCTGCACCTCGATCATGGACATGAGCAGCACGCAGCCCAGCCCACCGGCCAGCAGCGCCGGGCCGCCCTTGTGCAGATAGCCCATCAGCAAAAGCGGCATCACAAGGCACAAATAGCCGCTGACCATGTCGATGTTGCCGATGGTGCCCTGAAATTCGTAGTTGGCATAGATGCTGCGGCCCGAAGGATACAGCCCCAGGGGGTTGACGCCGGTATACTGCAGGGCCACCAGCCCTATAAACAGCGCCAGCGCCGCCGCTGCCAAACGCAGCACAGGGCGAAGCCGGGCGGGATAGACGCTCATGGAAAGGAAAATCAGTCCATAGCACAGGTGCGTATACAGCCCTTCGTAGCGGATGGCGCCCATGAGCACCGCAGATTCTCCGCGGCCGTTGAGCTGTCCGGACAGATTGCCCTGCCAGGCGGACAGCGCCACCCACAGGAAGTACCCCAGCGCCAGCCACAGCGCCGGATGGGGCAGAAAACCTCGACGCCGCTCCCGGCGCAGGGCAACAATCGCCACCGGTACGGCAGTGATCACACACAGCGCGCAAAGGCACAGCGCACCGATCCACTTGGCCCGGGTGATATGCGCGTAGCTCAGATCCTGCCAGAGGGGAAACACGCCGAGCCACAGCGCCCCAAGCGCCGCCATGACGAGGCTCAGATGCCGTGCCTGCCTGCACTTCATGCCCTTCCGCTCCTTTCCGATATGCACACAATACCATATTTTGAATGGAAATGCAATGCAGGGTGTGCTATCATAGAAGCGGACATATAGAGGAAAACCGTCATTTTTTCCGCGGAAAAGATTGGGACAGCGCTGCTAAGCAGGTGCTATACTTGGTTTGACAAGAACAGGAGGCGGCGGAATGGACTGGGCGGAGCGGATCAACCGGGTGATGGACTATGTGGAGGAGCATCTCACGGAGAACATATCGGAGGAGGAGGTTGCGCGTCTGGCAGCCTGCCCCTATCCCATGTTTCAGCATGGGTTTGCCCAGGCGGCGGGAGTGTCCTTTTCCGAATATGTGCGCCGCCGCAGACTGAGCATGGCGGCGTGGGATTTGCAAAACACCCGGGACAGGGTGATTGACATTGCCGCGAAATACGGCTATGAATCCCCCGACGCATTTCGCGTGGCCTTTGTGCGTCTGCACGGCGTGACTCCGGCGCAGGTCCGCCGGGGCGGCGTGACGCTGACCTTCTACTGCCGCCTGCGCTTTGAACTGTCCATCAAAGGAGTGGAAAGCATGAACTATACCGTGGAAAACCGCCCGCCCTTCCGGGTGGTGGGCATCAGAAGAACGACCCCCTACGGCGGGGGAACCTGGGCCGTGGTGAAGGCTGACGGCAGCAATGAGCGCATGAAGGCCCTGTGCGGGCGCTTTTTCGATCTTGGGCTGTGCTTTGGCTTTGGCCCGGACGGCAGCGACGATTACATGTGTGCCGTGGAGTGGCCGGAGGAGCTGCCCGGTTTTGATACCTACGACTATCCCGAATCCACCTGGCTGCGCTTTGAGGCCCGGGGCCGCATCAGCGAGGGGGTGCTGACGGACGCATGGCGGCGCATCAACGAAGAATTCTTCCCCCAGAGCCGCTATCTCAAGTGCGGCTACCGCTGCCTGCCCACCATTGAAAAGTATGCGGAATGGGATGAGGAAGCAGACCGCTGCCGGGTGGAAATCTGGATTCCGGTGGATGAAATTCGAGGGTAATACTTGTGCTGCATTATACCAATTTGTTTCTAAAACATCTCTTTGGTATGTGGCAAAAGGATTTCGCCTCTGCGGAGGCGAGCAGAGGGCTTTGCGGTCATTGTCGCTCCGCTTTCGACTTCCGCCTTCGGCGGACTCGCCACTGGCGAGGCGTCGCCCTCTGCACTCCTTCGCACCGCATCCTTATA
>CAMDVP010000024.1 GCA_945877525.1 uncultured Clostridia bacterium
GATCTTTCGTGATTTGATCAGAAGTGATCGAACAGACCAACACATCGGAATCTAAGGAGAAAGTAATTTGAGCATAACGGTAAATATATACTACTCCGGCAAAAATGGCGCTGCCCGGAAGTTTGCTGAAGAAATGGTTTCAAGCGGCACTGTTGCTGCGATACGGGATGAAAAAGGGAATCTTCAGTATGAGTATTTTTATCCCGTGGAGGATACCGAAACAGTTCTGCTGATTGACAGTTGGGTAAATCAGGATGCTATTGACATGCATCATCGCACACCGATGATGCAGATGATCACGGAACTTCGGGAAAAATATGATCTGCATATGAAAGTTTTACGGTTTGTTTCGGATGATGTGCCACAAGCAGACAATTCGTTTATTCGGAAATGAGAACACACAGACAAATTCAAGCTTGTCAAACAGATGCAAGGGTGTGCTTCTATACTGGTTGCCCTGCATATGTGCTTTGTACGTGAAAATGTCCCTGTGCTCGTAAATGTCCGGAGTGATTTAAACCACTATGTTCCGGACAAGAAATGATATTCCTTGGGCCGCTTTGAGGCTATTCCGCCGTGCAAAAGGCGTGACCTTTATGGTCACGCCTTTCATGTTTTACTGTCTTACGGCCATCCTGTTATGTGGGGTGTGCCCGGAGGTTGCCGTTCAAACAACCGTCAGCGAAAGCTCCAGCTCGTCGCCGTCCTGTGCGCCGGTGGGCACGAAGCCCATGGACTGATACAGCGCAAGGGCGGCTGCATTGTCCTGATGGCAGGTCAGCGCAACCCTGTCGGAAGGGCCGAAGGGCTTTTGCCGGATGTAGTCCAAAACCAGCTTCAGGGCAGCCCGACCGTAGCCCTTTCCCTGCCGGGGTGCGTCGATCATCATGTGCCATACGTCGTATTCGGGAATATCGTAATCGTAGATCACCATCACATACCCCACCATCCGCTCCCCGGCATAAATTCCGAAGGGCTGGCACTGCGCCCGGTACACATAGGCCTGGGCAAGGCTGCGGATGGGGTGGGACACAAAGGCGTCCTGTCCTTCGCCAAGCTTCAGGCTGAAGGCGTCCAGAAAGTTGGTTTCGTCAATGGGCTGCAGGGTGATATGAATAGGCAATTCCTCCTTGTCAATGCGCGGACGGGTTACTTCGTCAGCACCATCACGCCGTTCTCGGGCATAGCGGTGTCACCGGACACTGCCTGCCCTGTGAGCAGGTCGGTGTACGCGCCGGACAGGGTGAAGCGCTGCTCCTTGCCGGAATAGTTCTGCAGGAATACCGCGCCGCCGCGCTCGGTGGCCACCACGCCCTCGGGGAGGGCATCGGGCAAGGCACGTGGCAGGGCAAGCTGCGAAGCCAGATCAGCATAAATGGCGTCCAGACCCTCCTGCTCCGGCTTGGCGGCCAGGTAGTATGCCTGACCCTGGCCAAAGGCATGGCGTGTCAGGCAGGGCAGACCGGCATAGAAGTCGCTCTCATACACGCCCAGAGGCTCTGCACCCAGAGGCTCGGGAATCTCCGCCAGCTCATGGATGGGGAAGCGGCGCCCGTCCTTCATGACCAGCGCGTTCTGATCCTGGGGATACAGCGCCTCAAACTCCGCGCTGCGCACGCCCAGCACATCTGTCATCCCATGAGGCGCGCCGCCCAGGAAGGCCAGGTCATGCTCGTCCACCACGCCGGAGAAGTAGGTCATCAGCAGTGTGCCGCCCGCCTGCACGTAGGAACGCAGCTTCTCCTCAAAGCCGCCCCGGAACATGAACAGCATGGGCGCAATGACCAGCTGATAGCCGCTCAGGTCGGTGCAGTCGCGCATGTCGCGGAAGTCAATGCTCACGCCCAGCTTCCACAGGCTGCGGTAGTGCATGCATACCGTATCGAAATAACGCATGTTTTTGGGCATGCCGGTCTGGGCATAGTCGATGGCCCAGCGGTTGTTCATGTCATAGATAATGCAAACCTTCGCCCGGGCATTAGGCGCGTCATAGAGGGGCTGCAGGCGCTCAAGGGCCTGGCCCACTGCCGTCACATCCCGGAACACGCGGGTATCGTCCCGTCCGTCATGATCCACCACCGCGCCGTGGAACATTTCCGCGCCGCCACGGCCCTTGCGCCACTGGAAATACATCACGCTCTGGCTGCCGTGGGCCACCGCCTGCAGGGAGGACAGCAGGTGCATGCCGGGACGCTTGAGCTTGTTGATGGGCTTCCAGTTCACCAGGGAGGGGGTGGATTCCATCAGCAGGAAGGGCTGATCCTTGTACGAGCGCATCAGGTCGTGGTTCATGGCAAACTCGGCGGCCTTGGCCACGTCGTCGCCGCTGTGCCAGGCGGGGTAGCTGTCCCAGGACACCACGTCCATGCCCTCCGCCAGGTCGAAATAGTCATAGTCCCAGAAGCGCTCCATCAGGTTGGCGGTGCACTTCAGGCTGGGATCCACCGCCTGCACGGCGGCCTTTTCAGCCATCATGAAGGTCTTGCACTGCCAGGTGGAGAAGCGGCGCCAGTCCACCCACATGGAGGTGATGCTGCCCTCACCCATGGGGGAGGGGGCTTCCACCTGGCTCCAGTCGGTGTAGCGGTGGCTCCAGAAGCTGGTCCACCAGCAGCGGTTCAGTTCGTCCAGCGAGCCGTATTTGTCCTTCAGCCACTGCCGCCACTTTTCCTGGCACAGCGGGCAGCGGCAGTCGCCGGAATACTCATTGCTCAGGTGCCACAGGATGACTGCGGGGTGGTGCGCGTAGCGCCTGGCCAGGGCTGTGTCGATATCGTGCACCTTCTGCCGGTAAACAGGGGAGGTCAGGCAGTGATTGTGCCGCTCGCCGAAGTGGTGCCGCTGGAGGTGTTCGTCCACCCGCAGCACTTCGGGATATTTCTGCGCCATCCATGCCGGGCGCGCGCCGGAGGGCGTGGCCAGAATCACATGAATGCCGCCCTTCCACAGCCGGTCAATCACCTCGTCCAGCCACTCGAAGTTGTATACGCCCTCCTCAGGCTCCAGCAGTGCCCAGGAAAAAATGCCCACCGACACACAGTTCACATGGGCCTTTTGCATCATTTCAACATCCCGTTCCAGAATATCCGGCCTGTCCAGCCATTGATCTGGGTTATAATCCCCTCCGTGCAGAAACATTGGAAACCTCGGCGTAAAGCTCATGCTTATCGCTCCTTTCATCCTCTATTTCACCACAAACGTCTCGTTTTGTAAAGTGAAACATTCTGCAAGGCACAGTGCCCTGAAAGCCTGCGTACCCTTCCCGGGAAATCTGGACAAACGATGGCCCCACGGCTTCTTTTTATCGCCGTGGGGCTTGTCTTATTCTGCTTGGCCCTCTTGCCTCAACTTTTTCAGAAATTCCGCAGGCAGCATGCCCGTTTCCACCACGAAGGCCCGGCGGAAGGTGCGGGTGCTTTCATAACCGCATTCATAGCAGATGTCCGTCAGCGTCTTGTGGGATTCCCGCATCAGGGTGATCGCCCGGCCGATGCGGATGCCGTTGATCATCCGGCGCAGATTGGTTTTCAACTGATCGGCAATGATGTGCGACAGATGCGACGGACTGATGTTCAGCGCCTGGGCAATGCCCTTCAGGGAAAGAGGTTCCAGCACATGCTTGTCAATATGGCGGACAATCTGCAGGGCCATGGAGCTTTCCGTTTTACCATCGATCGACTCCAGAGACAGCGAGTCAAGCACCTGGGCCAGCAGCAGGTGGGCATATGCCAGACGGTATGGATGAGGCTTGTCCTCCGGCATGCTGCCCAGGGTTTTGATGCACTGCCGGATATCCGGCGCCACATCCTTTGCCCTGATGACGGGATAGGTGGGCATCTTTTCGGAAAATGCCCGGGAGAATTCCCTGATTTCATTGGGCGAAATAAACATGGCGAATCCGCTGAGATCATCGGTAACCTTGTCATAGCTGTGGGGTACGAAGGGGAACGCAATGGCCAGATCGCCCACCGACAGGTCGTAATGCTCCAGACCAATCTGCATCCGGCAGGCTCCCGTATGGATATAGACCAATTCCACAACTTTATGCACATGCAGCGGATACGGCAGCGGGAACATGCCGCCGGCAAACAGGAGCTTATCGCGGGTTTCATAAAATGCTTCCATTCGCAAACCTCCGGGCTTTTCTGTGAGAGAGCAGACAAAAGGACGCTGCCGATCCATTTCATCGCAGGGGGCGCGCTTGGCTTAACAATGGCTGTGGATAACCGTGAACCCTGTTACTTCTATTATAGCCTTTTTCTGCATGGATTGCAAGAGGCAGCCGCGCCGTCACCCGTTGTGCCGTACCGGCATAGGCTGACAGTGAAATCCGGAATCATCGCGTCCGAAAGGGCGCAGGGAGGTATTGACCGAAATGATGAAGCCGTCTGAATGCTCCTGCCGCCCCCAGGGCGAACGCCAGCCCTGCTGCTGCCACGGCCTGCCCCAACAGCCCTGTGCCTGCTGCGAGTGCCCAGGCCCCCAGCCAAGGCCTTGCGGACAGGGCTTTCTCCTGCCGAAGATTATCGCCTGCGGACGCGAATGGCTCCGCCGCCAGTGCTTCCGCCTGGAGGTGGAGGGACTCCCGGCCTGTCCCCAGGGGCCGCTTACGCTGACGAGCATATGCCCCTGCGGCGATCCCACCTGGACGCCCTTGCCCTGGGAGCATCCCAGGCAGCTTCGGCTTCAGGTGCGCATCCCCCTGTTGTGCCAGGTGCGTGACAGGTGCGGCTGCGAATGGTGCGGACGTGCTTGCATTGAGGTGGATATATGCCTGAATCACGCCTGCCCCCGTCCGGAATGCTGGCGCAGCAGCCTGCTGGTGCTGCCTTGCGTGCGCCTGGTGTGCCCTGCCTGCGCAGAGGGCTGCTGTTTCGATGCCCAGCTGGAGGTGCTGGTGGAGGCCTACCTCCTGCGCTGGGAACCCTGCACCGCGCCACAGCCCTGCCGCCCTGCCTGCCCGGAACTGCCGCTGTACCCGCAGCCATGTATCGAATAGTACCTGACAGGGCATGGCTTTTTCCTGGCTCCTCTTGAAAACGAATATCCTTTAGCCTGTTATCATAAGCGGCTAAAGGATATTCGCATTTTTTGGAATAGGATGAACACGTGGATACCCGGCAGCGGATTTTTCAGGAAGCCCGCGCCAGGTCTTCACGGCTGACCTCATACCATTCTCAAATTCACCTGATGCATCGACTCGCGCCCTTTTCATTCTGGCGTCCGGTTATTCCACTCCCCAGAAAGAATCATTCGCTTTGTATCTTGCGCCACTTTCATTGGAGAATAGTATAAATAGCATATTTCTGAAACGTTTGCGTTTCGCCATCAAGACGGTTCAGCCGACGGGGCACGTTCTCAACGGTTCAGGTTTCTGGAAATCGTTTGGATAACCTCGTCCCTGACAATCGGCTTGGCCAGGTGGGCGTTCATGCCCGCATCCAGCGAAGATTGGATATCTTCGGCAAAGGCATTGGCCGTCATGGCGATAATCGGAATGGTGCGCCCGTCCGGGCGGCCTGCCAGGGCGCGGATGGCTGCCGTTGCCTCGTAGCCATTCTTTCTGGGCATCATGATATCCATCAGAATCAAGTCAAAGGTACCGGGCGGGTTGTCTGCAAAAAGCCGGACGGCCTCTTCGCCGTCAATGGCTCTTGTAACCCGGATGCCAACTTCCTTCAGCTGTATCATGGCGATTTCCGCGTTCAAATCATTATCCTCTGCCAGCAGAATGCGAACGCCGGTCAGCTCGGCCTGATTCACGGGCTGTTCCTGCGTTTTCACAGCATCCGCATCAATCAGCTCCATGGACAATTCTACGGTAAAGGTTGAGCCCGCGCCCTTCTGACTTTCGACGGAAATGCTGCCGCCCATCAGCGTCACATAGCGCTTGGTGATGGCCATGCCAAGACCCGTGTCCTTGTATTGGGTTCTCGCGCCGGCTTCCTCCTGGGAGAATTCGTCAAAGATGTGCTCAAGAAATTCGGGACTCATGCCGATACCGGTATCCGAAATCCGGTAGGTGATGATAAAATGAATCAATGGGCTGCCAGATCCTCTTCTGCCTGCACAAGAAAACGGAAACATCAGTCCGCCGTAAAAGCCGGAATTACCGTCACGGCGAAACCTCTGTTTCCCCGAAAGTGCAGCGCCTGTGATCCGATGATCGTCCAGGTCATCCTGTCGGACAATTTCTACCTGTCCCCGGATACGGAACAACGAACAGAATGCATGATTCGCACGGCATCAAATAGCAATGGTATTATAGCACACGATATATCTGCGTTCAAGGCTTTCGCCTGATTCCTGCACCTTGAACGGTAAATGGTTTCCTCTATCATCCGAACCTTTTCTTGAAAAAGTGCTTGCAATGCGGATGGATATATGCTATAATCTTTTTTGTTAACGGCCTGGGGTTATAGCTCAGTTGGTTAGAGCGCCACGTTGACATCGTGGAGGTCATAGGTTCGAGCCCTACTAACCCCACTTCTTCTGCAGGTCCTGTTTGGGACTTGCTTTTTTATACGTCGAGACGATCGGAAATGTAAAAAACGAGGAATGGTTTCCATTCCACCGAATGAGCCATTGCTTTTTTGCCTCTGAAAACGTATAATTCATAACGCACATGATTGTGCGTTTCTAAACAATCATAAGCGCTATTTTTGTAGAAGATTCTTAGGGTTGATCGGAGGAATCAATATGAGTCAGGAACTTTCCCGCAGGGATTTTCTGAAAACCACGGCGGCCGGCGCGGTCAGCGTGATGGCCATGAGCGCCATGGGCGCGTTTCCGTCGGCCCGGGCCGAGGAGACGGAGCAGGTTGCAACGGAGCAGTTTTCCCGCTTTTCCGGCGTGCATAACGTGCGGAAAATCACGGAAGATCTGGTCTACCTGGGCGTCAATGACCGCCGCACCGAGCTGTTTGAGAATGTGTATCCCATTCCTCGGGGCGTGTCGTACAACTCCTATCTGCTGCTGGACGAGCAGACCGTTCTGTTCGACACGGTGGATCGAAACGCCTCGGCCCAGTTCTTTGAGAACCTGACCTGCGCCCTGAACGGCCGCAAGCTGGACTATTTCGTCATCAATCATATGGAGCCTGACCATTGCTCAGCCATCTCCGAGGTGCTGCACCGCTATCCGGAGGTCAAGCTGCTGTTCACCAGGGCTGCCGCGCCGCTGATCACCCAGTTTTTCGGCTTTGATCCGATGCAGCATGGCTATGCGGTGAAGGAAGGCACCGAGCTTTCCACCGGGCGGCATAAGCTGGTATTCATCATGGCGCCCATGGTACACTGGCCTGAGGCCATGATGACCTACGACGCGACGGACAAGGTGCTGTTTTCCGCGGACGGATTCGGCAGCTTCGGCGCGCTGGATGGCAACCTTTTCGCTGACGAGGTGAATTTTGAAACCGAGTGGATTGCCGATGCGCGGCGTTACTTCTGCAACATTGTGGGCAAGTATGGCCCCCAGGTGCAGGCGGTGCTGGCCAAGGCCGCCACGGTGGATATCCAGATGATCTGCCCGCTGCATGGCCCCATCTGGCGGGAAAACCTGGGCTATATTCTGGACAAGTACACCAAGTGGAGCAGCTATACCCCCGAGGATCCCGATGGCGTGATGGTGGTCTACGGCTCTGTTTACGGCGGTACGGAGAACGCTGCGGGCGTGGTGGCCAGCCGCCTGTCCATGGGCGGACTGCGCAATGTAAAGGTCTACGACGTATCCAAAACCCATGTCAGCGAGCTGATCGGCGAGGCTTTCCGCTGCGGGCACATTGTGCTGGCGTCTATCACCTACAATATGGGCATTTTCACCCCCATGAAGAATTTCATCATGGATCTGGCGGCGCATAACCTGCAGAACCGCACCTATTCCCTGGTGGAGAACGGCAGCTGGTCGCCGGTATCCGGCATGATGATGAAGGAACTGCTGGACGGCATGGCCGGCATGCGCCAGGTGGGCGAAACGGTGACCATCAAGTCCACGACGGATGCAGCTTCCTATGAGCAGCTTACCGCCCTGGCCGACGCGGTGCTGGCGGATGTGACCGGTCTGGCGGCTCCTGTGCAGGCCGAAAGCCAGGAGGTTCAGTCTGCCCGGTGGGTCTGCTCCGTCTGCGGCTATGTGTATGAAGGCGAGGAGCTGCCGGAGGATTACAAGTGCCCGCTGTGCGGCGTAGGCGCTGACAAGTTCATCAAGGAATAAAGCGGCCGGCACGGCAAAGCGCCTTGAATCCTGCGGGATTCAAGGCGCTTTTGGTGCGGACATGTCAGGCGGCTCAGGCTCCGCCTTGTCTGCGTCATAGTATAGAGAATGCCCCGGCTGCGGATGGATGAGCATCACCCGTTTGCCGGGGTACATGCCTGAAGCGGGGACAGCATGCGCCCGCAGCTGTTCGGGCGAGGTGGCGTCATAGAAGGTTTGCAGCACATGCCTTGGCCACAGACGCGCGTCGTGGGCGGGCAGCACCCAGTCGAAATCCAGCGCAAGCAGCCGTAGAATGCTCCTCCGCAGGCAGGCAATCCCCTCCGCCTCCGGGAAGAAAAGCCAGGTGGTAGGATTCCAGTCGTCCCCCGTCATCAGCAGACGGCGCTCCGGCACATAAACCGCCAGGGAGCCGGGCGTGTGTCCGGGAGACTCCAGAAAATGCGCTGTCAGCCCGCCCAAATCCATTCGGTCGCAGGTCAGGGCGCGGAGCGTGCCGCAGCCCCGGCGGAGGTAATCCTCCTGATGCCAGTCGGCCAAATCCACGCCGCGCTCCCGCGCCTGCCGCCATACGCGCTCCCGTTGGCTCACGACATAATCGGCGCAGATGGGCAGCTCCGCCGCGGCAAGCTCTACCTGACTGAACAGGTCGTTGCCGCATGCGTGGTCATGGTGCCCGTGGGTATTGATTACCCGCAGGGGCAGAGACGTGATTTGGCGGACAGCGGCGTTCAGGTCGTCAAAGCCGTAGCCGGTGTCAATCAGCAGGGCCTGCGCCGCGCCGCACAGCAGGGTCATGT
Organism: uncultured Clostridia bacterium; assembly: GCA_945877525.1. Lineage (GTDB taxonomy): Bacteria > Bacillota > Clostridia > Christensenellales > Aristaeellaceae > UBA11524. Next base: position 9,012 of record CAMDVP010000024.1, read on the forward strand.
GCATGCCCATGCGGTCAGTCAGGCAAAAGACGCCGGGCGCAAGCTCCCGGGCGTTGATCCGGCATTCCATGACATTCCTCCTTTGCGAACGAGCAAGCATTTCGCCGCAAAGCGCCGGGATTCCTGCGCGAAGCACCCCCGTTTGGAAAACTAACCGGCGCTGTGATCAGGTTGTTGATGAAAAATTCATTTTTTCTCTCTTGCGCGCTGCCGTTTCTTTTGTTATACTCTTCCTATCGGTATCAAACAATATCCAAATGCAGAGGTTTTTCATGAACTACTGTTTTCAATTGCTTCCTCATGCCAACATACGCTATCAGGAGTCCCTGGAGCAGCTGGGCCGGGCTGAGCTTTCCTGCATGCTGAGCGCTCTTGGCATTGAAGCGCAGGTTTGCACGGAGCGTTTGGGCGGCGCGCCCTTCCTGTGCTTTGACGCGCCGGAGCTGAACGCGGAGGATCTGGCTGCGCTGTCCGGGCATAGCGCGCTGACCTTCCTGTGCCTGCGGGAGGGAGCGCTGCTGCGGCCGCTGGAACGCCCGGACGGGGATTATCTGCCCCGCGACCTGGCCGAGGTGCTCAAGTACAAGGGCAAAACCAGCGCGGTGTTTACCCGTATGCTGATTAACCTGGCCCTATGTGCGGCAGGGCGATTGGGAAAAGAGCAACCTATAACGGTGTTGGATCCGCTCTGCGGCCGGGGTACCACCTGCTTTGTGGCCCTGCAGGCGGGCATGAACGCCGTGGGCCTCGACCTGGATCGCCGCGACCTGAAGGAGGCGGCGGACTATTTCAGCCGCTACCTGCAGTTTCATCGCTTGAAGCACCGCCTGGATCAGAATGCCTGCACAGTGAAGGGGCAGAACGTGCCCAATGCAGTGTATACCCTTGCTTGCAGCAAGGAACGCTATCAGGCGGGAGACACGCGCTTCCTGCGCCTGATGCTGGGCGACACGGCTCTGGCCGGGCCTCTTCTGAAAAAGACCCCCGCGGATGTGCTGGTGGCTGATCTGCCCTATGGCGTGCAGCATGCGCCCCAGGCGGGGCGGCGTGCCGATCATGTGGCCGGCATGCTCCGCCGGGTGCTGCCTGCCTGGCGGGAGGCCCTGCGCCCCGGCGCGGGGGTGGCGCTGAGCTTCAACGCGCTGACGCTGGATCGTCAGGCACTGATCGGCCTGCTGGCGGAGGCGGGCTATGAACCCATGGATGCGCCGCCCTACGGCAGCATGCGGCACTTTGTGGAACAGGCTGTTTCCAGGGACGTCGTGGTGGCCCGCCGTGCATAACCACGATTTGGCGCGCATACATATGGCTTATACAGGATTGAATCCGTGATGAACCTTTCATCATCCGATGGATAAGGCTTATAGGAGGAGCTACCATTGACAACGCAAGAATTATCCGCAAAAACTGTGATTGAACTGCGCAAGCTGGCCAAGGTGAACGGCGTGACGCTGGGAGCCGGCGTGAGCAAGAGCGACATTGTGGCCAAGCTGGCCGCCGCCCTTGCAGACGACGAACAGGAAGCGCCCGCCGCGCCTGCTGCTGTGACGGAGGAAAAGCATGAGCAAACCGCCGTGGCCGCGTTGTTCGGTGAGAGCCTGAAGGACGAGGACGAGAGCGACGAGGAGGAAGAGGACGAGGAGGCGCCTGTGCCGGAAGCGCCCAAGCCCGCCGCACCCCGCTCCGCGCAGCCCCAGTTCCGGGCCGCATGGCATAATCCCGCGCCCCGATACAGCAGCAAGCCTGCCTATCAGGCCCCGGCCTATCCGCAGCGCCAGGGAACCTGGCAAAGCGGCCCCGCCCGCGGGATGGATCCCCAGCGCCAGGCGCCTGTACGCCCGGCAGGGTATACGCCCCGTTTTGGCCCCGGCGCGGCGGAGCCCAGCCATGATGCGCCCCGCCAGGAGGATGAATACCGGCCCTACCAGCAGGAGCGCCGCGGCTTTGGCCCCCAGACCGAGCGGCGGCCTGCCTACAGCGAGCCGCCCCGCGCCTACGACAGCCAGCGTCAGGGCTATGACGCGCAAAGGAGCTATGAACCCCAGCGCCAGGGCTTCGACACGCCCGGCTATGACAATGGCTACAACCGCGGGTATTCAGCCCGCCCTGCCTATACCCAGCCCCGCCGGGAAAACAGCTATACGCTTCAGGACAGCGGCGCGGCCAACCCCGCCGTGACGGAGATGATTGCCGCCGGCGACTGTCAGGACGGCAGCGGCGTGCTGGAAATGCACCCTGACGGCTATGGCTTCCTGCGGTCGGATACCTTCCTGCCCTCCAGCAAGGATATCTATGTGTCCATGGCGCAGATCCGCCGCTTCGGCCTGCGAACCGGCGACAAGGTGGTGGGCAAGACCCGCCCCCAGCGCGATGGCGACAAGTACACCGCCATGCTCTACATCACCGAGGTCAACGGCATGCCCGCCGACGAGATGAACGGCCGCTCCTCCTTTGACGAGCTGACCCCCATCTACCCCACCAGGCGTATTGACCTGGAATCCCACGGGGGCGAGCCCCTCGACGACATGCGCCTGACCGACCTGATCGCTCCCCTGGGCTTTGGCCAGCGCGGATTGATCCTTTGCCCTCCGGACACCGGTAAAACGGCGCTTCTGCAGCATTTTGCCAATGCGATCACGGCCAACTGCCCCGGAGCTGAGGTAATGGTGCTGCTCATCGACGAAAACCCCGAGGACGTAACCCTGTTCCGTGAGCAGGTGACCTGCCAGGTGCTGGCCTCCACCTTCGACCAGATGCCGGAAAACCACCTCCGTCTGGCGGATGTGGTGTTGGAACGGGCCGAGCGCCTGGTGGAGCAGGGCCGCGACGTGGTGCTGATTGTGGACAGCCTGACCCGACTGGCGAAAATCTACACCACCGCCGCCGCTCAGCAGGGCCGCACCGTGCAGGGCATGGTCAACCCTACCAGTCTGTTCAAGGCAAAGAAGCTCTTTGGCGCGGCCCGCTGCGTGAAGGAGGGCGGCAGCCTGACAGTGATTGCCGCCATGAACATCGAAACCGGCTCCAAGGTAGATGACAGCGTGGTGGAGGAGTTCAAGGGCACAGCCAACATGGAGCTGGTGCTGGACGCTTCCCTGGCTCGGGCGGGGATCAATCCGCCCATCAACCTGCAGCTTTCCGGCACCAAGCGCGCCGAGATGCTCCTGGACGTTGCCCAGCTGGAGGGCCTGAAGCTGGTGCGCGGCATGCTGAACTCCACACGGTCGGCCACGGCGGTGCCGCAGCTGCTCTCCCTGATGGACAAGGCGGAAACCAACGACGCGCTGCTGGTGAAAATCAAGGACTGGGTTGCCCTGATGGAGAAGAGCCGCTGAACCGTGCCTGTTTGGAACAAATTCGACGAAAAAAGCACTTGCAATCATCGGTCATCTATGCTACAATAATGCATGCGGCGATTGGCCGATCATTGCATACGCGAAAGAGGTGAAACAGCAATGAAGGAAAAGATTCATCCCCAGTACGGCAAGTGTATCGTTCGCTGCGTGTGCGGTGAGACGTTTGAAACCGGTTCTACCAAGAAGGAACTGAAGGTGGATATCTGCTCGAAGTGCCATCCCTTCTACACCGGCAAGCAGAAGCTCGTCGATACCGGCGGCCGTGTGGATCGCTTCAAGAAGCGTTTCGGCCTGGAGTAATCCTTTCGCAGAGCATTGCAAAATGCTCTGTTTTTTTGCGCATCATTTCATAGCCCGCTGTATTGACAAGCGCGATGGAAAAGGATAGGATAATGCCATCAGGGCAGGCTGGTGCGCTCCATAGCCGCGCGGCCTGTTTCCCATACTGTCATGAGAGTGGTGCGATGCAGAAGGAGGAGTTCACGCCATGGAGATCGGCGCTCAATTCTATACGGTTCGAGAGTCCTGCAAAACTCTGGCCGACTTTGCGGAAACGCTGAAGAAAGTGGCGGATATCGGCTATAAAAATGTGCAGATTTCCGGCACCTGTCCTTATGAGGCCGAATGGCTGAAGGAACAGCTGCAGAAGAACGGCCTGCGCTGTGTGTTGACCCATATTCCCGCGCCCCGCCTGATTGACGAAACCGAGCAGGTGGTGCATGACCACCAGGTTTTTGACTGCGAGCATATCGGCCTGGGGTATTACTCCTTTAACCCTGAGCAGGGCGATACTTACGAGAAATTCGTGGAGACCTATGCTCCTGTGGCCCGAAAGATCAGCGGTATGGGCAAAACCTTCATGTATCACAACCATGATGGTGAGTTCCGCAAGCTGGCGGACTGCCGCATCGTCATGGAGCATCTGATGGAAGATTTCCCTGTGGATCAAATGGGCTTCACGGTGGACACCTACTGGGTGCAATCTGGCGGCGGTGATCCAGCCCTATGGCTGGAAAAGCTGGCGGGCCGCATTCCGTGCATCCACCTCAAGGACTTTGCCTATGGCCGGCAGATGGCCGTGGTGGGCGAGGGCAATATCAATTTCGACCGTGTGTTTGAAAAGGCCGAGGCAGGCGGCACCCGTTACATGCTGGTGGAGCAGGACAACTGCAACGGAGAGGATCCCATCGAGTGTTTGCGGCGCAGTTATCAGTTTCTGCGTTCCCGCGGCTTTGAATAAGCGCAACTTAACGAAAGAGAAGGGAGCAGGCCCAAACGGACTGTACCCAGTCCAATGGACAGTAGAAAAAAGAGACCTCCTGTTGTAGAATAGGAACTACGACAGGAGGTTATCTGTATGGCAAGGAAGTACACAAAGAAAGAACAACTGGCTGAAATCGTAAGAGAGCGTCATCAGCAAGGAGAGAGCTATCGCGAAATGGCAACCGGTTATGGTCTGGAAATGAAACAAGTAAAGAAACTGATGGAACGGCAGCGAAGGAAGGAACGAATCTTTGGTGCACAGGATAACGGCACATGCGCATTTGACCCTGCCGAATGAGTTGGCTGCTGAAGCCGGTATCTTCAGCCGTTTCGGTTATTAAGCCTATTGCACCGTCTGCCAAAAGCAGATGGACGGCGCTCCGGGCCGCCATGCTTCGCAGTTGGGGATCGCTCAGCAGCACAATGCTGCCGGCAGGGCAGCGCTTAGCGGATTCAAAGGGCAGCACCACCGGAAGGTCGCTGCTTTTCAGCCAATAGCGCAGCTCCCTCAGGCGGGAGAACTCGCCCGCAGATGCGGATCCCTATAGAAATGAACAAGATGCCCTTCCTGCCAAAGCAGCTGCAGAAGTTCCAGCCCTCTTCCGTATTGGGGTACGGGCAAAAAGATCACGTTCGTCTCCTTGAGCAGACGGCGCACTTCCCAAACCAGTTTCTGCCGACAGACGGTCTGGTCGATGTCGTCATGACCATAGGCCGCATCAATCATCGCAAGATCCGCATATATGCTGTGCAGCTGATCGCATCCGTATACAAATGAGTTTTTCACATAGTCTCAGGTCAGCAGGACGCTCTTTTTCGCTTCAAAACGATACCAGACACTGCCGGCGCAATGTCCGGAACGTCCGTATTCGACCGCCAATCCACGATAGCCCCCTTGCCTGCCCGACAAATCTGTTCAAGTGCAACAGGGCAGGGAGGTTTTCATGGCAGCTGGCGCAGTGTTTCCTCCGTGGCCAGCACTTCGCCCTGAAAACCATTTGTGTGCAGCCACTGAAGTGAGCCAACATGATCCATATGCGCGTGGGTAAGAAACACCGCGTCTAACCGTTGTATCTGTTCTGGCAGCAGGGCGCGGATTGGCAGCTATTGCCGCCATGCTGGGCGCCTGATGTTGCTCAAGTACCCGTATTCAGTATAGTAAGCTCGCAGAATGGTGTCAATAGATGAATGATTAATGGATGAGTATGCAAAACAAGGCGCAATAATATAAAAAAACAGGCAAAATCATTCACAACCGTATCAATTGTCCATGCGATGAACAACAAAATACGCCGACGGGTTTGCACCATGTTTTGATCGTTTGAAATAATTACGTTCAGAACATGGGTATTGTCGTTTTGGAGAAATGGAAGCTGCAATGGGCCCCCTATGAGCAGCTTGTTATGCCTTATGCGCTCATTCTGCTTCAGCAACCCTTTTCCGATAGCTTTTCGGCGTCTTGCCTGTTACCTTCAGAAAGGCACGGTTGAAGTTTGCAGTGTTATTGAAACCGCACTTGAGCGCAATATCCAGCATGGTCATGTCCGTATCGGCGATCAGGATCAACGCATGGCGGACCCGCTGAATTTGCAGATAATCCCATGGGCTGATGCCGTTCATCCGCTTGAACTGCGTGGAAAAGTATGCCTTGCTCATATTGACCGAGGCAGCTATCTGTTCCAATGTCAACGGCTGGTTATAATGGTCAATCATAAACTGGCATACCGTCTGAAACCTTCCGTTAAGGCGCACTGCGGCATTGCCTGAGGCAGGAAGATGAGCGTCGACGCGCAGATCGTTGAGCAGCGTGGCTGCCATGGGCTTCAGGGCCAGGATGATTTCCTCGGGCGATTGATCGAACAATTGCTCGCAGCGCTGCATAAATGTGAGTATTTCCCGATTGATGGCTGTACCGCAGGGAATGCGGTTGGAAAAGTGATCATCCCTGTCAAGAAAGAAGCGAAAATAGGAATTGTCAAGAACCGAGTCATCGTTGCTGCACAGCAGGCTGCGGGTAAAGTGCAGGTTCAATGTGTGGAGCGTAGTTCCCTCCTCAATACGCGTGATATAATGGGGTTCATAGGAACCAAACAGAAAGGCATCTCCCCGACAGATCTGATAGATCCTGCCGCCGACGGTGTATTCGCCCTCGCCATCAAGAAAGTAGGCAATCTCGAACGAATCGTGGCAATGAAGCCGTGGCGCACGCACCATGGGCTTGACAATCTTATGAAAGTAATGCACATCAATATCCTTGTCGTCATTCAGGCGAATATGCCGATCCAGCATGTTGCCGCACACCTCCTTTGGGAAAAAACAAAATATTATTTGCAAATTGCCATATATCTTTGTTGAAACGGAGATAGGGGAATAGTACAATACAAATATACCGAGCGACGACGATATAGTCAAGAAAAACAAGGAGGAAAGGTATGCAATCCTCAAATTTGAAGATTACGGACATGCAGGTATTCGATCTTGACGGGCTGCCGAAGAAAATCACATTGATAAAAATATTTACGAATTCAGGCGTCGTCGGATACGGTGAACTGCGGGATGCCTCCAGCAGAAATTATGCAACAATGCTCAAAAGCCGCATCCTGGGGGAAAATCCGCTGAATATCGATAAAATTTTCAGGAAAATCCGGCAGTTCGGCAACCATTCGCGGCAGGGAGGCGGTGTGTCCGGCGTTGAGGTTGCGCTGATGGACATTGCCGGCAAGTATTGGAATGTTCCCTGCTGGCAGCTGATGGGCGGAAAGTACCGTGACGCGATTCGCATCTATTGCGATACAGACGTTGACGCAGGCGCGGGGGACGGCGGTATGAGCATGGGCAGAGCATTGAAGAAAAGAATGTCGGACGGCTTCACCATGCTGAAAATGGACCTGGGCATAGGACTCTTAATGAACATGCCCGGGATGCTGAATGCCCCACTGGGGTTGCTGGATGAGATGAAGCAGTACGCCTCCTACACCACGGATGTACCGCATGGTTCAGCCCAGCTGTCAGACCTGCGCTGGAAAGCCTATGACCTGAACACTATGGAGCATCCGTTCACGGGTATTCACATCACAGAAAAGGGCATGGACTATCTGGAGAATTATGTACAGACTGTTCGAAGCGGCATTGGGTATGACATTCCGTTGGCGATTGATCACTTTGGCCATGTGTGCGCCGAGGACTGCATTCGCTTCGCCCTTCGCGTGGAGAAATACAACCCTGCCTGGTTTGAGGATCCAGTTCCCTGGCAATACACAGACCAGTACAGGATGATTCGTGAAAGGACGAGTATCCCTCTTTGCACAGGCGAGGATATCTATGGCCTGGATGCTTTCAAAGGCTTGATCGATCATCATGCGATTTCTATTGCCCACCCGGATGTGCTGACGGCAGGCGGCATGCGTGAAACAAAGCGCATCGGCGATTATGCGTACGAACATGGCGTGGCTGTCGCGCTTCACATGGCAGAGAGTCCCGTTGGCGCCATGGCGGCGGTTCATGTCGGCGCAGCCCTGCCGCAGCTGCTGGCAATGGAGTTTCATTCTGCTGATACTGCCGATTGGCAGGATATCGTCACCGGCCTGCCCATGCCGCTGATTCAGGGCGGCTTCATTCAGGTGCCGGACAAGCCCGGCCTGGGGATTGACAGCCTGGTCGAGGACGAGCTTGTTCGTCATGCGAACGCGGCGTATCCTGCTGAGTGGCTTGACACGCGGGCATGGGACAATGAAATCTGCAACGACCGTCAGTGGAGCTGAGTATGCAGGTGCATCATGGAGGGTAAACAGGCATGAAAAAGCTTTCCGAAGCGGTTCTATATCAACTCACACTGCGGAATTTCAGCGACGAGGGAACGCTGGATGCGGCGGCGCAGCGGCTTGCGCTGATCGCTGCCGCGGGCATGGACTATATTTATCTCAGCCCTGTAGCCCAGGCGGACGCCGATGCGGATCGAAGTCACTGGAGCCGGCGGGCAATAAACAGCTGCTGCGACAATGAAAAGAATCCCTATCGGATCAGCAACTATTTTGCCATTGACGAGGAATATGGCGGAGAAGAAGCGCTTCGGCGTTTTATTCAGGAAGCGAATCGTCTGGGCATGGGTGTGCTGATGGATCTTGTATACTATCACTGCGGCCCGCATTGCTCGTTGGCCCGGGAGCACCCGGAATACTTCCGCCATTTGCCTGACGACTCCATCGATCCCGGGCAGTTCAATATGCTGGTATTCGACTATGCACAGCCAGGGCTGCGCCGGTACATGACGGATAACATGCTGTACCTCCTCCGCAAATTTGACGTAGATGGTTTTCGATGCGACTGTGGGGACTGGATCCCAGCCGACTTTTGGGAGGATGCCGTGCAGGAGGCCCGGGCTGTCAAGCCGGACATGATAATGCTCAACGAGGGGCACGAAGCCACCCACTTGCGGCAGGCATTTCAGATGGATTATGGGGTTTTCCTGGCGGAGCCCCTGCGCGCGCTGCTGCTTGACCACACAACGGATATGGCGGCCATCCGCAAGACACTGCAGGCTGCATCCGTCCGGTATGAGCCCAATCATTGGGGCGTATGCGGCATTGAGAACCACGACATTGCCAACGATGCCTGTGATCAGCGTGTGGAAAGGGTGCTCCCGCACGGAGCCATGGAGGCAGCTGCAGTGCTGTGCTTTACCATGGGCGGTGTACCATTTGTGTACAACGGCCTTGAAATTGCCGACACACGCCGACACAGTATATCAACACCATGGATCAGATGCCTCTGCAAACCTATATCCAATCCCTGTCGGCCAGTTTAACAGCCGATCAAATGGCCAATATGGATCCGGAGGAAATTGTCCGACGGCTGGAGGTTTCGGATCTGACGTTCAACTGCGCCAAGGTTTTTGTGGCCATGATACCGGTACTGATGTTTTACCCATTCCTTCAGCGCTTTTTCGTGACAGGAATGGTCGTAGGCGCAGTAAAGGAATGAGATGCGGCGCGGCCCTATACGGCAGCAGGGACGGCTTGACAATACACCGGGAGGAGATGTAACGCATCATGTTTGATCTGACGGGGAAACGGGCGCTTGTGACGGGCTCGACACAGGGCATCGGCGAGGCAATCGCCGCATGCCTGGCTGCACAGCATGCACAGGTGTATGTGCATGGCGCAACAAGCATGGAAAAGTGTGAGGCGGCAGCCCGCAGAATGGTGGGCGATACCCATGTCTGCCTTCAGGACCTGAGTGTGGTGGAATGCGCGGATCGCTTGTACCGGCAGACGGGTGATGTCGATATTCTGGTACTCAATGCCAGCGTTCAGTATCGCAGCGCATGGAATGAAATCACACCGGAGGAGTTTTCCAGGCAGATCAACGTGAACCTGCGCGCATCCCTGCTGCTGATTCAGCGTTATGCGCCGGCCATGCTTCACAAGGGATGGGGCCGCATTGTGACCATTGGGAGCGTGCAGCAGGTCAGGCCGCACAAGGATATGGCTGTCTATGCTGCAAGCAAGTGCGCACAAATGAGCCTCGTGCGCAACCTGAGCAGGCAGTATGCGCCTCATGGCGTCACAGTAAACAACCTCAGCCCCGGGGTTATCGACACTCCCAGAAACGATGCCGCGCTGGGAGACCCCGTATACAGCAAGCAGGTGATCGCCGGCATTCCAATGGGCTATGCCGGGACGGCGGAGGACTGCGCATGGCCCGTACTGCTTCTGTGTTCAGAAGAGGGCCGTTACATCACCGGCGCAGATCTGCCCGTTGATGGAGGTATGGGGCTGCAATAACAAAGGAGCTACAGCAATGAGCACAGAGCATTTGTATATTGCAAGCTGCGTGCCGGACGGCGGGATCGAACACTATGTCAGAACATCCGACGGCTATGCGCTTTGCGGACGGCTGGCCTGCGACCGGCCTATGTACATGCTGCTGGAGGAGGAGCGCATGGATGTGCTGCTTCGTGCCACCTTCTCAAGCAACCGTCACAGCGGTTTGCTCCATCTGAAGGTGGACAGGAACGGAGCGCTTCACCCCATTGGAGAGATTGAAGATACCCAGGGAGAGATAGCCTGTCATCTGTGTCGCTGGAAGGGAAAAACCTACGTTGCCAACTACCTCGGCGGAAGCATCGCGATGATCGGCGGCCCGGTTCACCACAGTTCAGGCCGCGGCTTTTCGCCTCCGAGGCAGGATATGTCTCATCCTCACTTCATCGGTGTTACGCCTGACAAGAGGTATCTGCTTGCCACGGATCTTGGCCTTGACACGCTCAATGTGTATGATGCA
>CAMDVP010000025.1 GCA_945877525.1 uncultured Clostridia bacterium
TAGCCGTCTCCCTTGTAGACAAAGGACCACGGAATTTCATCCGCTACGCCGTTTCCGTTTGGATCGCCGGTTTTGAAGGCCTGCAGCACAGCGTAAAATTCATCCAGCGTTTTGGGCATGCTCAGGCCGAGGGTCTCCAGCCAGGAAGCATTGATCCAATCAGAATACTGCAGGAGCATGTCGCGCGGCGTATTGTTATACGCGGGCGCGATATAGACATGGCCGTCATCAGCAGTCAGGTTCCGCAGGGTTTCCGGGAAGGATTCATAAATTTTCTGGGTGTTGGGAGAATACTGAGCAACCAGGTCCTCCAGGGGACGCAGCATGCCGGCCATACCATACTGGCTGGCTTCATTGATGCTCAGACCAAACAGGAAGATATCACCGTAGTCCTGAGAGGAAAACAGCAGGCCAATCTTCTCATCCCAGCCAGACTCTTCAATCGCCTGGATTTCAAGGGTTACACCTGTCTTTTCCGCAAGGCGCTTGATATACCACATATCCTCGAAGTTGCCGTGCTTGACATTGCGGGGATAGGTGACGGTGAGGGTCATTGGCTCGTCCACAATGGGCAATTCGGGCGTGGGAAGTACCAGGTACGCGTTAAGCGCGGCAATGGCATCGGCATCCGTTTCGCCAAGCGCGGCCATTGGAACGGCCAACATCAAAGCGACAAGCAGCAGTGACATGAGACGGGTTCTGATCTTCATGGTATAGACCTCCTTTTTTATTATGCTACATGCCGGGGCATGTACCAATCAACCTTTGACGGCACCGACCATAATGCCTTTGGCAAAGTATTTCTGCAGCAGCGGATAGATAATCAGGACGGGCAGTGAGGAAACTACCACAATGCCATATTTGATGCTGGCGCGCAGTTGCAGGCGACGTGTCATTGCCTCGATGGCCTCGGCATCGCCTTCCATCAGATCGAGCATCTGGTCAAACAGCAGGATATTGCGCAGATACAGCTGCAGCGGGTATTTGTTTGGATCGGACATATACAGCAGCGCGCGGAAATACACGTTCCAATGTGCCACCATGTAATACAGCATGATTACCGCAATCATTGGCATTGCCAGCGGCATAACAATCTGCAGGAACATTTTTGTGTTGCTGCAACCGTCAATCATGGCTGCTTCCTGAATCTCATAGGGCACACTGTTTTGGAAAAAGGTACGCGCAATGATAAGGTTCATCACATTGACGCCGTAAGGCAAAATCATTGCCCATACAGTATTCATCACGCCCAAGTCCTTCATCACCATATAAGTGGGGATTGTGCCGCCGCTGAAGAACATGGTAAAGGTGAACAACATCATGATGAAGTTGCGGCCTTTGAAATCATGCCTGGCCAGGGCGTAGGCACAGGGCAGGGTGAGAAAGAGGTTAAAGCCCGTTCCCACGACGGTATAGTAGATCGTATTGCGATAGCCAATCCAGATGGGTTCATAGTCCATAATGGTGGCATAGCCTTCCATCGTGAAACCGACAGGCCAGAAAACCACCTGTCCGCCTGTAACCGCGTTTGGATCACTAAAGGAACAAATGATGACATACCACAGCGGATAGAGCACGAGCAATAGCACCAACGCACAAATGAACAGCGCCACAATGTCAAATATGCGGTCGTCCAGCCCTTTGGGCTTGCTGCTCTTTTTCTTCATTGCAATCATTGTTTTCATCTCCTTACCACAGGCCCGAGTCGCTCAGCCTGCGCACGATGCCGTTGACTGTGACCAACAGTATGCAGTTCACAACGGAGTTGAACAGGTTGATGGCAGTAGAATAGCTGTATTGGTTATACAGCAAGCCCATCTTGTATACATAGGTAGAGATGATCTCGGAACTGCCCAGATTGAGCGGGTTTTGCATTAAGTAGGCTTTCTCAAAGCCAACCGTCATCAGATTACCCGTCTGGAGAATGAGCATAATGGCCACAGTGGGGAAGATGCAGGGAAAATCCACATAGATGATGCGCTGCAGGCGGCTTGCTCCATCAATCCTGGCTGCCTCATGCAATGCCACATCCACACTGGCCAGAGCGCTGATGTAGATGATGGAGTTCCAACCGAGATTCTGCCAAATATCAGAAATCACATAAATGTGCGGAAACCAGTCGGAGCGGGTCATAAAATCAAAAGGGCCGGCGCCAAAGAACCGAAGCATCGTGTTGATGATTCCCGTGTTCTTATCAAGGAACAGGGTAAGCATACTGACTAAAACAACTGTGGAGATAAAGTGGGGAGCATAGGAAACTGTTTGCACAACCTTGCGGAAACGCTTTTGCTGCACCTCGTTCAAAATGAGGGCGAAAATGATGGGAAGCGGGAAACCCACGATCAGGGTTTCTACGCTCAGCTGCAGGGTGTTCCATATCAGGTCGCGATTGGTTGCGTTGCCGAGAAACTTGTGAAAATGCTTGAGTCCAACCCATTCGCTTCCAAGAATTCCTTTGCCCACCCGATAGTCCTTAAAGGCAATTTGCACACCATACATGGGCAGGTAACAATAGATAAACAGATATGCTAACGCCGGAAGCACGAACAGGTACAGCTCGTAGTTCTTGAGGATGGAGCGCATATACCGTGCGCATTTGTTGGAGAAGGTTGAGTTGCGCTGCATGGTCACTCCTCCTTGTCGTTGGGGTTGGGCTGCAAGACCAGCTCCAGATTCCCATGGATGGCGTAGAGCCGTCCGGTTTTGAACGTCATTTCAAAACGGATAATCTGTCCTTTGAGAGCCTCCAGGGTGCGCCCATCTTTCCATCTGGGTATCCAGTGTACATTGTCGCCCATAAAGACTTCGCACTGGTCAAAGCGGTATCCGTCAATCACGTTGCCCCGTCGGTCGGTTACCTGAACACGGAATTCGCCGGTGGGGAATTGCACGTTCCAGCTCACCTCGCCGCCTTGATAGCGCAGCGCCCGGGTGCCAAGGAATGCCTCTCCGCCTACATTCCTGTAGTAGCAGAAACCATCCTCACGGATGCGGTAGGTGGCGATGCTGCGATGAATCCCGGGCTGCTTCGCAAATTCCCGCCAACGACCATGTTCATAGGGATACACGCACGCATCCACCAAAATGCTTCCGCCTGTATCCAGGCGCAGGCCGCGCGGATAGATACAGCCGCAGTCTGGCTCGCCCGGCTCTCCATTGGGCAAAACAGGATCGCGCAGGGAACGCTTAAAATACAGACCGTTTGAGGAACAGGTCATCTGCGCATCGACATAGCCGTCAAAATACTTTCCACTCACACCGCCCGGAAAGCCGGTCACCTGTTCGGCACTGGGATGATATAGCCAATACAGACCCAGATAATAGTTGTCATACGGCAAGACGGTGAGGCCGTAGGATTCACAAGCGGGCGTGTCCAGCGCATCTGTTTCCAGGACAACAACCGGATCGGTAAAGTGCTTCCAATCAGCGGTTTCAATCAATGAAATGCGGCGGTCTACCATGGCGGGTCGTGTGGCAATGACATAGGTGCCGCGCGCCTCATTGCGCCAAATACTTAACGGGCCAAGATCCGGCGGAAAGGGGTGCCAGCTGATGTGCTGATCTACCCAGTGCAGACCGTCGCAGGAGAAGAACATGCAGCTTTCCAGCTTGCCGTTCACCTTTCGGATAGCCAGCAGCTTGAAGCGTTCCTGCGCGTCGGCCAGCTCATCCCGGTAGAGGGAGTATTCTCCGCACTGGCCCAACTCAAACAGCTGGTTGGGGAAACGGCGGGTCTTCAGATCAAGGCTTTCCGTGGTATCAAGCGGCGACCAATGCAGACCGTCTGCGCTTTCATGGATCTGAATAACGTCGTAGAATTCGCGCAGATGCATGCCATAGGTCAGCATCAGCCACTTGCCGAGGACATCGCTGTAGATGACACTGGGAATATTGGCGAAAATATCCGAACTGATATCGCCGTACAGGGTGTCCTTCATCATCCTGGCACGCCCCATGCAACGCTGCGCATGACGCACAACGTGCAGGTAGCGGTCATCAAAGAAAAGGATGCGGGGCATGTGTTCGGCCTCCTTGTGAAAACGAGTTATCGCTGCTTGGCAAAGCGGATGGCATAATCCACCGCATTTTTGAGGCTTAGTTCGCTGGCCGTGCCTTTTCCGGCCTGATCAAAGGCTGTGCCATGATCCACTGAGGTGCGGATGATAGGCAGCCCCAGCGTGATGTTCACGCCGCTCACGCTTTGCCATGTTCTGGTTTCGCGGTCATACACGAAGCCGAGCAGCTTCAGCGGAATGTGACCCTGGTCATGGTACATGGCCACAACGATATCATACCAGCCGCCTCGCGCCTTTGAAAAAATTGTGTCGGGAGGTACAGGACCGTCGACTTGGATGCCTTCGGCACGGGCGGCTTCGATAGCCGGAGCAATCTGCTCAATCTCTTCCATGCCAAACAACCCGCCCTCTCCGCAGTGGGGATTCAGCCCTGCTACGCCTACGCGAGGGTTCTCTATGCCCATGTCCCGGCAGGCTTTGTCCGCGATACGGATTACCTCCAACACACGATCCTTCTTCACCCGGTCGCATGCCTCACGCAGGGAAACATGGGTGGATACATGGACAATGCGCATGTCCTCATGCACCAGAAGCATTGTGTAGCGCCTGGTATTGGTATAGTGGGCGTAAATCTCCGTGTGACCGGAAAAGTGGCAGCCTGCCAGATTCATTGCTTCCTTGTTGAGCGCGTTGGTCACAGTTGCATCCACTTCGCCAGCCATGGCTAATGCAATGGTTTTGCGCACATACTGAAAGGCTGCCTCGCCTGCTTTGGCACTCACTGCGCCCACTGGAATTTCGTCCGGGGCACAGAGACGCATATCCAGTACGTCGATTGTACCGGGAATATACAGCGCCTCAGCAGGGCTTTCTACTGGGTGAATGGCAAGCTGCGGCATGCCGGGAATGGTCATTGCGCGTTCCAGCATGCATGCATCGCCAACGATGAGAGGCCGGCATTTTTCATATAGCGTTGCGTCAGCCAGCAGGCGGATGCATAGTTCTGGACCAATGGACGCTGGATCGCCCATGGTAATGGCAATACGGGCGAGCATTAACACACCCCCTGCCTGGCCAGATCCGCTAACACCTGTTTGATCGCCGCAATGCCCTCGTCCGGCAGATAATCAAAGGGCTTGCGACATTTCCCAACCAGATATCCCTGAAGCGCCACGGCGGTTTTTACAACGGTATTGGGGTTGCCAAAACGGAAGCAGTTGCGGAAGGGGCGAATGGCATCCTGCGCTTTGCGTGCGCCCACGATGTCGCCTGCGATAAAGCATTCGTAGATAGCCACCATATTCCTGGGGAAAACGTTGGCGCAGCCGGCGATGCCGCCCTTGCCGCCTGCCAGAAGTGTCCAGAGGATGAGCGAATCATTGCCGGAAAGAACGATGAAATCGTTGTCCCGTGTGCGCTCGATGTATTGCAGGATATTGTCAAAATTGCCGCTTGAATCTTTTACGCCTACGATATTGGGGATGCGGCTCAGCCTTTCCACCGTAGCAGGGGTTAGCGCATTTCCCGTGCGGGCGGGAATGTTGTAGAGAAGAATGGGTTTATCCACACTTTCCGCCACGGCCCGGTAATGCGCATACAGTTCCTCTTGTGAAGCGGCGGCAAAGCTGGGCGTAATAATGGATAGTACATCTGCGCCCAAATCCGCAGCTTTTCTGGAAAGCCGTATGGTATCGCGGGTGGCAATCAGGCCGGTGCCTGCAAAAACCGGCACACGTCCTGCCACCTGATCGATGCAGATGGCGAGAACCTCCTCTTTTTCGCTCTCTGACAGAATATAGCCTTCACCATTGGTACCAAATGGGAAAATACCGTGCACTCCGCCCACGATCATGCGGTCAATTTGCTGACGAAGCGCCGCTTCGTTGATGCTTTCATCCTCGTTCATTGGCGTAAGGATGGGTACGATGATGCCGCGAATATGCTCGTTCAAAGCTCATTCCTCCTCAAAGAAGTTCGAGGTAAAGTTTTCTGGCGTCTTCATCGGTCACTGTACGCTTGTTGTTGCCAAGCAGACGCTGCACGTTTAGGCCTGCTGTGACCAGTAAGTCCAAATCGTCAACGGATATGCCGTACCTGGTTGCTTTTGTTGGAATATCCAGTATTTTGACAATGCTTTCCATGCGGTCAAGCACCCATGTCGCTTTGTCCGCTGCGCCTGCTTCTCCCAGAGCGTCGTATATGCGTTCAAAATCATCGTGGCAGGCCTCAAAATTGAACCGCATGACCGGCATCAGCATCATGGCGTTGGCCACTCCATGGGGAATGTGATATTTTCCGCCCAGCGGGTAGCTTAGCGCATGTACCGCCGTGGTACCCGAGCAGGCGATGGCTTCTCCTGCGTAATACGCGGCAAGCAGCATGGCGCTTTTGGCTTGGATATCCTCTTCATCAAGACATGCGGATTCAATATTGGCGAAAATCAGTTTCAAAGCCTCTATGGCGAACAGATCGCTGAATGGTGTGGCCTTTTTGGAAGTGAAGCATTCGATGGCATGGCACAGCGCGTCCACTCCCGTGGAGGCGGCAATGTGCCTGGGCAATCCATGTAGCATCTCTCCATCCAGGATAACAGCATCCGGCAGCATTTGGGATGATACAATGCCTACCTTTAATTCCTCTTCAGGCACGAGTACGATGCTGTTGGGGGTGGCTTCAGCGCCTGTTCCGGCTGTTGTTGGAACCATCACAGTCAGCACGGTGCGCCTGGCGAGAGAGGCATCGGCCAGCAGGTCGCGTACAGTATGCTCGCCGCTTAATACGGAACACAGCTTGGCCACATCCATCACGCTGCCACCGCCGATGGCCACGATGGCGTCTGCACCAACGAGGCGATACCGCTCCACCACTTCCTGCACCTGGTCGCAGGTTGGCTCGGACGGAATATCAAGCAGAAGAGAAACCTCGCAGCCGGCATTTTGCATCAACTCAATCGGTTTGAGGAGAACGCCGGCCTTTTCGATTCCTCGATCGCTGAATACTGCCACTTTTTGATAAGAAGCCAGCAGTATCGAAAGCGCATTGAGTGCGTTTTCTCCTGCATACACCGCACGGGGCGTTTGACATACAAACATTGCAATCACCTCTCAGCTACCTTTTCGCAAAGGACATCGCTCAGGAGCGTCCGACTGCCAAAACCGCCGCTCTTGGAAAGCATTTGGAGCGGTTGACCCTGGAAGACGATGGAGAACATCACCACGCCGGCGCTTACTTCACCCTCCAGCTTGATGCTTGGGTTTTCCAACTGCGTAAGAAACCCCATCAGTGTATCGCCGCCGATAATCATTGGCGTATACCCTTTGGCCTCCCGCATGGAGAGCAAGCGTGCGAGCAGTGCTCCCAGCCGGCAAGAGATGCGAACGCGCGTCTCTTCCAGATCATCTTCCGGTTCGTCCTTTGGCATATCCAGACCTGTATCAAGCATCAGCGTTCGATGAGAAAACAGCACTTCGGCCAGGGATTGCAGCCAAATCCGGCAGGCCTCGCTATCAAGGTAGTTTTCATCCAAAAGCTGCTTCCGGCTCAAAATGACGCGCTTGTATCCCCTTCGCTCGCCATACTCAAATTGACAGCGTGTCACAGGATTCAGGCTTCCGCACATGATCATCAGTGGCGGATATACCTTTGGAATGTCCGTCAAGCTGTCTGGCAAGCCAAGATAGGATGGCAAGGCGGCGGCAAATGCAGCGCAGCCGGCGGTGATGCGCAGGCGCCCTTCCTCCTTGAGCAGTTGGGCAATGCAATGAAAATCTTCATTGCATTCGGCGTCAAATACCGCGACTGTGGCCGTTCCTGCGGAAAACTGGCATGGAGCCTTGCATTCACAAACGTGAAGCCCATAGGGCGTTAACAGATCGCTTACGCGGGAAGTGCGCACAGGCTCAAATAAGTCAATCCCATAGACACTGTTCTGGAGCAGCAAGCCATCTGCCCACTGACAACCATCCCGCGTGATGCGATTGGTATCCGGATAAGCAGGAGCAAAAGCCGCGAATTCCTCGTGCGTGGCATCCAGTACGGCCTTGATGGCGGGCCCAATATTGCCGCGCAGCCCCGAATCAGTTTTAATATAGAGGTAGGGAATTTGCCACGCATTCACAATGCTCGCAATGCGATAGGTTTCTCGGTAAGCATTGTCGGCGGTCAGATGGCGGGTTTCCGCGTTAATAACAAGCACATCCGTGATAGCGTGCTCCTCACTGAGCTGTGAGCCAATGACCACACGCACAGAAGCGCCTCTCTTGGAAAACTGAACGCCCGTGTCGAATGCGCCGGTAATATCATCCGCTATCACGACGAGGCGTGCCCGGGAACGTTCTTTTGTTTCGCATTGAAACATAAAGCCAAATACCTCATCTTTCTTCAGGGAGAGTTCTTTACTTTTCCCAACTCGCGGATATAGCATAGCAGGTTTTTGGTGTAATTTCAATTCTTTTTCACCATCAATGAGTATCAATTTGAAACACTGAGAAATCAATTGACTTCTTCTTCTTATTCTGCTATGATAAATTGAAACATACGAGAGGAGGTCCTGTCATGAGGCGCACACGAGTACTGGGCATAGCCCCGTACGCTGGCATGCGCAACTTGATGATGCAGCTGGCTGAGAAAATGGACGATGTCAGCCTGACTGCTTATGTGGGAGATTTGGAGCCTGGCGCCGCTATTGCCGAACAATACACGACAGATGATTTCGATGTGATCCTCTCCCGTGGCGGCACAGCAGAGCTCATTCGGCAAAAGACAAATCTGCCCGTTGTCGATATCGAGTTGAGTGTATACGATATTCTGCGTTCCATTCGGCTGGCTGAAAGCGGCGGGAAGCGCTATGCCATTGTGGGTTTTCCGGCCATCACACGAAATGTTTCCTTTCTATGCGACGCTCTGTGCTGCCATATTGACTACTATACCATTCATAACGAGGCGGAGGCTCGGTCTGCTTTGGAAAAGCTGTCCGGGCAGCACTGCGACATGGTGCTCTGCGATATGATTACCAATTCGCTTGCCCAGGAATATGGCATCCCGGCTATTCTGATCATTTCCGGCAGTGAAAGCGTAGAGGCGGCGCTTCGGCAGGCGGTGAGCATCAGTCATGTGTTCCAGCCTATGCTGGATCGGGCATCGTTTTTTCAAGCTCTGCTTTCCAACCATGCTGAACCGCTTGCTGTGCTTACCCAAAGCGAAGGCATCGTATATAGCACGTTGGAAGGCTGCCTGCCTCCCGAGGTGGAAAGGCGCATGCAGGAGCTTGTTCCCGTCGTGTTTGAAAGAGGAAGCAAGCGATCCAATCTGACCATTGGTTCCAAACAGTACCAGCTGAGCGGTCGCATACTTCTGCATGATGATGCGCGTTATGCGGTGTTCCACGTTCGTGAAAGCAGCGTGTATCCGCATTTGGAAAAATGCGGAATCTGTTTCTGCGACAGAGAGGAAGCCCTCGACCGTTTCTTTCACAGCTTTTATGGCATCACTCAGCCCAGCACAATGAAAATGTACGAGCATTATGCCGAAAGCGATGCTCCGGTGATGATTGTCGGTGAAAAAGGGACAGGGAAAAAGCAGGTGGCGCGGCTCCTGTATGCAAAAAGCCGGTATCAAAATGCGCCGATATGCATGGTGGATTGCGACCTGCTTAACCAGAATGGCTGGAACTATCTGATGGTAAATGAAAATACGCCCTTATCCGATTCCGGTATGACCATGTGTTTGGTCAATGCCGATGCGTTGGAGGAAAAGGCGTTCAATCAGCTGTTTATGGCCCTGTACGATACTCAGTTCGCTGCGCGGAACCGACTTATTTTCTGCTGCACATTAGGACAGGACGGGTCGTTGCCCCCGTGCTATCAAACCCTGCTCAACCGGTTTGGCTGCATGGTTTTGGAACTGCCGGCGCTCAGGACGCACAAGCAGGACATTCCGCAGCTGAGCAGCCTGTACATCAGCATGCTCAACATGCGGAATGCCACTGAGATTATCGGCATTGAGCAGGATGGCCTCCAGCTGTTGGAAGAATACGACTGGCCTGCAAACCTCGATCAATTTGAGCGCTTATTGCGCGATTTAGCAGCCACTGAGGGAAAAGCATACATTCATTCCAGCGCCGTTCGTGAAGCCCTGAAACGCGAGCGTACCATGTACCCGGAGATTCAGACCGCTTCCCTGGCTGACACCCTGCGCGGAAAAACGCTGGAGGAAATCCAATTGCTGGCTGTTCGCCAGGCCCTTGCGGAAGAACACGGCAACCAGACGGCTGCGGCCAATCGCCTGGGGATCAGCCGTACGACCTTGTGGCGTATGCTGCAGAAGTAGGGGGGAATCCTTTGGGAAAAAGAGCTGTTTCCGGGAATAGAGGATGGTAAGCTGCATGGCCTGTCTGATACGGGCATACATGTCCTGCGCAGGCACTTTCCGCCCTGTGCAGCCCGGCATTGCTTCGCCGCGCTATTTCCTGCGACGGGTAATAGAATGCGCTCCCCATAACATCCCCCGGCATCATGAGGGTGCCCATACAGCACGATCGGCAGCCTTTTAGCGGTCGGTGCGTTTTGTGTTTATCATTATAACCGGTCTACGATTGAAGGAGGAATCCCAAATGAAGCAACAGATCATGACGGCCCCTGGAGAGATTGTTTTCCGCGATATTCCCATGCCGGAACCGGCTGCGGACGAAGTGCTGATCAAAATAAAAAAGATCGGCGTCTGCGGCAGCGACATCCATGTGTATCATGGCAAGCACCCCTTTACCCAATACCCCGTGACGCAGGGGCATGAAGTGTCCGGCTGTATCGTGGCCGTTGGCGCGGAGGTGCGGGATCTGAAGGCTGGACAGAAGGTTACCGTCGAACCTCAGGTTTATTGCGGAAAGTGCTATCCCTGTACCCATGGCAAGTATAACCTGTGCGAAGAACTGAAGGTGATGGGCTTCCAGACGACCGGCGCGGCCAGCGAGTTTTTTGTTGCGAAAGCAAGCAAGGTCACGCCGCTGCCTGACAATATGACCTACAGTGAAGGCGCGATGATTGAGCCGCTTGCAGTGACAGTCCATGCGTTAAAGCAGGCGGGTGATGTGTCCGGAAAGAAAATTGCCATCCTTGGCGCGGGGCCCATCGGCATTTTGCTGGCCCAGAGCGCCAGGGCAATGGGCGCTGACAAAGTGCTTATCACAGATATCAGCGACTATCGGCTGGCTCTGGCTCAAAGCTGCGGCGCGGATTATATTGTGAATACAAGAGACACTGACTTCGGCGCTGCCCTTTTGCAGTGCTTTGGCCCCGACAAGGCGGATATTATCTATGACTGTGCCGGAAACGACGTCACGATCAATCAGGCGATTCATGAGGCCAGAAAAGGCAGTCAGATCATTTTGGTTGCTGTTTTTGCGAAGATGGCGTCTGTAGATCTGGCGGTGCTGAACGATCACGAGCTGGACTTGAACACCAGCATGATGTATCGGCATGAGGACTATGTGGATGCGATCCGCTGTGTCAGCGAGGGCAAGGTTCAGCTCAAGCCGCTGATCAGCAAGATCTTCGGGTTTGACGACTACCTGGATGCATATAAATACATTGACGCCAACCGGGAAACCACCATGAAGGTGCTGATCAGCGTGGACGCGGAAGAATAAAAGCCTTTCGGCCTCGCGCGGGTGCCCGGGTCAGCAGGAATCCAGCGGAGGAGGGGACAGGTGGCTGATGTGAGAGAAAGATGTTACGCCATCGCCTGAATCTCGGCAAAGGAGGCCTCGAACAGCGGCCTTGTCCAGCGGTACTGGCTGTCATCGGCATATCCGCGGTAGGCCCCCTCGGTCATCATGGTCAGGTACAGCAGCACATCATACCAAAGGATGCGCCGCCGCTCGAAGAGGGTGAAGCGCGTTTGTCCGTAGCCCTCCAGAAAAGCATCGGTGCGGGTATGGCGGCGGAAACGGTCGTCTCCCAGGGGCTCCGACCACATGGCTCGCTCCCAGTCGATGACAGCGCTGACCCGTCCATCCTTCACGAAAATGTTGCCTTCCCACATGTCCCAGTGAATCAGCCGGGGCTCGGTTACCTCGTCAAAGGCGGCTTTGTCCCGGGCAAGGGCGGCGAGAAGCGTGTCGGGCGATACGCCAAGCGCAATCTGCTTGCGGGACGCGTCGCCCAGCACGTTGGTCAACAGAAGGCGAACGAAGTCGTACAGCCGGTCGAACTGCAGATGCTCATCCCCCAGAAAGCCGAAGCGCGGCCCGCGCACTGAACTGATTTCCCGGGTAATCCGGCCGATTTGGCGGTGAATATCCTGAAGGGCCGCGGCGCTCAGGCCGTCGCGCAGGGTGTGCAGGCTTTGCCCCGGCATGACCTCCATGAAGAAATAATCGCTGGAGCAGAGGGTGCGGCTGGTATCATAGGCATAAACCCGGGCGACGGGAACGGAGGTCTGCTCCCGCACCAGGCGCATGGCGCGCACCTCGGCGGCCATCATCCCGACCTCGTTGGAAAGAAGCGTATCCGGACGGGCCGGGGCAATCTTGGCGATGGTTTCCATGCCGTTGTCCAGCATGATACGGTAGGCGGCGTTGCACAGCCCCTCGGTCAGCTCCCGGGCGACGCGCATCTGCTGCCCGGGAAAGGCTGCGGCTGTCATGCGGGCCAGGGCATCGTCGTTTTGCAGGTTCTTGGTCAGAATCATGGGCGTAACCTCCCTGAAGGGTGCTGGTATCATCATAGCATGGAACGGATCGCACCGCAAGCCGTTTTTTTGCGAAAGGCCGTTGACACATGGGCAGGAGCGTGGTATAATAACTGCGTTTGAAGCAGAAACTTGCCCGTTTCTCACCTTGAGCGGCGAAAGCTGCCGGGTTTCATGGCATCCTTTCCGGTGGAGAGGAAACATGCGTCATGTCAGCGACGGGTAAGCAGCCCGTCGCTTTTTTTGCGGGCTTCAAACGGAAATTGGGAGGTGTATGGTTATCGCAATCGATCTGATGATCAACGAGGAAATCCGCGACAGAGAGGTTCGCCTGATTGACGAGAACGGCGAGCAGCTCGGCGTCATGCCCACGCAGAAGGCAATGGAGCTGGCGGAGGAGCGCGGGCTTGACCTGGCCAAGATTCAGCCCACCGCCAAGCCGCCGGTGTGCAAGCTGATGGACTATGACAAATACCGCTACGAGCAGTCGCGGCGGGAACGCGAGAACCGGAAGAATCAGCGGGTCGTGGCCATCAAGGAGGTTCAGCTTTCCGCCACCATCGAGGAGAACGATGTGCTTACCAAGGCCAAAATGGCGCAGAAGTTCCTCCAGGGCGGCGACAAGGTGAAGGTTTCCATCCGCTTCCGCGGCCGCCAGATCACCCACAGCGAAATCGGCATGAAGGTGATGCAGGACTTTGCCGAGCGCTGCGCGGAGGTCAGCACGGTCGAGCGCCGTCCCCTCATGGACGGCCGGCACATGATTATGGTCCTGGCTCCCAAGGCCGCCAAGGCTTCCTTTGCGGAAAAGAAGGCCGCCCGGGAGAAAGCCGCCTCGCAAGAGGCACAGGATGATAACAAGTAAACAGCAAAGGAGGACCACCCCATGCCCAAGCAAAAGTCCCATCGTGGTGCTGCCAAGCGCTTTTCCTTTACCAAAACTGGTATTGTCAAGCATAAGCAGATGAACGCCAACCACCAGGTTCGGCTCAAGACCACCAAGCGCACCCGTCACCTGCGGGCTGATGGCATTGTGGACAACGCTGCCGAGGCGCGCACCATCCACAAGCTGCTGCCCTACAAATAAGCCGAATCGCTGGCAAGGAGGTTTCATCAAATGGCACGCATTAAGAGAGCTGTCAACGCTCATAAGAAACGCCGCAAGGTTATGAAGCTGGCCAAGGGCTACTGGGGCGCAAAGTCCAAGCAGTACCGCGCCGCATCCGAACAGGTCGCCCGGTCTCTGCGCTATGCTTTCGCTGGCCGCAAGCTGCGCAAGCGCGATTTCCGCCGCCTGTGGATCACCCGTATCAACGCCGCCGCCCGTCTGAACGGCATGAGCTATTCCACCTTCATCAACGGTCTGAAGAAGCAGAACATCGAGGTCAACCGCAAGATGCTGGCCGACCTGGCTGTGAACGATCCTGCCGCCTTCGCCAAGCTGGTGGAAATCGCCAAGGCGTAACAAACGCACACCATACTGCCCGTGCCTTCCGAAAGGAAAGTGCGGGCGTTTTTTTGTGGGCGAAGGAATCATTGACAGGCAGAAAGCAGGCCTGTATAATGATTCATACTATTCTTATTCTAAACGATTATAAGGATGCGGAGCGAAGGATTGCAAAGGGCGACCGCAAAGCCCTTTGCTCGCCTCCGCAGAGGCGAAATCCTTCTACCACATATACGAATATGTTTTAGAAACAGAATAGTATCACATACGAATGGGAATAACAGGATTCCTCCTTCCTTGTAGCCATTTCCAAGGACTGGGAGGAATTACTGCAATGATCGGGCTGTGAGCATCACCCTTGCCCATGCCTTTCACCTGCGCGCTATGACCGCCGGGGGATGTGTTTGTGATACCTGCCGCATCTGGGCGCCATATATGTCCACATACGTCACCTTGGGTAAGTGATCCAGAAAAGCTTCCAGCGTGTACGGGGCGAGCATGACTTTAGCATCCAGATCAACACAGGTGTAGTCTGCGGGCGCAGTCACGCCCAGGAAGGCGGCGGTATCCTGCACCGCCAGGTAGGCAGGCGCAAGCATCATCAAAAGCAGCAGGGAAAACAAGCTTTTCACTTTCCAGCCTGCCGACAGAATATAATGGAGCTATCGGAAAGGGTGGGACGGGATGTAAGCCGACGCCATCTCCACGCAGCGTCGGTTGCGCGGAAGGGGAGGCATGCGGTATGATGACAGACAGGAGGTGCAATGCATGAACGCGGAAGAAACGGGCGCTCTGATTCGCCGTCTGCGGCGGGAGAGGGGACTCACCCAGGCTCAGCTGGCCGGAATTCTGCAGGTGAGCGACAAGGCGGTATCCAAGTGGGAGCGGGGCGCGGGCTGCCCCGATGTGGAGATGATTCCGGCGCTGGCGGCGGCTTTCCGCGCTGACGCGGAAAGCCTGCTGTCCGGCAGTATGCCGGTCAACGAAAGGGATGAAGGAAGCATGAGAAGGCTGAAGGTTTACCAGTGCCCCCAATGCGGCAACCTGCTTACGGCCACGGGCAGCGCGGATATTGCATGCTGCGGGCGCAGGCTGGCGCCGCTGGAAGCGCGTCCCTGCGACGAGGAGCATGCTCTGACGGTCACGGCCGTTGGGGATGAATGGCTGGTGAGCTTTGACCATCCCATGGAGAAGGGGCATTTCATCGCCGGGCTGCTGGAGGTGGGCTATGATCGGTTTGCTCTGGTGAGGATGTATCCCGAGGGCGGTCGGGAGATGTATCTTCCGCGCCTGCCAGGCGGGAAAATCTACATGATTTGCGCAAAGGACGGAATGTTTGCGCACAGGTGAGCGGATCGGGCAGGAATTGTCAGACTTTTGTCGAATGCTTTGCATGACGGCCCAAGGGCCGTGCGCAAAGAATGCAAGGAGGATGATTCCCATGGCGAATCGTATTGTGCTCAATCCGATCTCCTATCATGGCAAGGGCGCTATCGAGTCCATCGTGCCCGAGGTGCAGGCCCGCGGCCTGAAGAAGGCCTTTGTCTGCTCCGACCCTGACCTGGTCAAGTTCGGCGTGACGCAGAAGGTCACCGCCCTGCTGGATAAGGCGGGCATGGCGTATGAAGTTTACAGCGAGATCAAGCCCAACCCCACCATCGAGAACGTGCAGACCGGCGTCGCCGCTTACAAGGCCTCCGGCGCGGACTATATCATCGCCATCGGCGGCGGTTCCTCCATGGACACCGCCAAGGCCGTGGGCATCATCATTAACAACCCCGAGTTTGCCGATGTGCGCTCTCTGGAGGGCGTGGCTCCCACCAGGAACAAGACTGTGTTCACCATCGCTGTGCCCACCACCGCCGGCACCGCTGCCGAGGTGACCATCAACTACGTCATCACCGATGTGGAGCGCAAGCGTAAGTTTGTCTGCGTGGACGTGCATGACATCCCCGAGGTGGCCGTGATCGATCCCGACATGATGTCTACCATGCCCAAGGGCCTCACTGCCGCCACCGGCATGGACGCCCTGACCCACGCCATCGAGGGCTTCACCACCAAGGCTGCATGGGAAATGACCGACATGTTCCACCTAAAGGCCATCGAAATCATCGCCAAGTCCCTGCGGGGCGCCGTGGCCGGCGAGCCCGAAGGCCGCGAAGGCATGGCCCTGGGCCAGTATGTGGCGGGCATGGGCTTCTCCAATGTGGGCCTGGGCATTGTACATTCCATGGCCCACTGCCTGGGCGCGGTGTATGATACCCCCCACGGCGTGGCCAACGCTATCCTGCTGCCCACCGTGATGGAGTACAACGCTCCTGTGACCGGCGACAAGTACAAGTACATTGCCGCGGCCATGGGTGTGGAAGGCACCGAGAACATGACTGTGGACGAGTACCGCAAGGCTGCCTGCGACGCGGTGAAGCAGCTGTCCATGGACGTGGGCATCCCCGCTGACCTGAAGGCTATCGTGAAGCCCGAGGACATCGATTTCCTGGCCGAATCCGCCTATGCCGACGCCTGCCGTCCTGGCAATCCCCGCGATACCAGCGTGGCGGAAATCAAGGAGCTGTATCTGAAGCTGATGTAATCAGCAATCTCCATCATAAAAGGCGGAGCGTCCATATGGGCGCTCCGCTTTTTGTGATGCATTCGTTTTCAGGCGCAATTCCGCAGATCTGGATTACTTCACAACGTTGT
Source organism: uncultured Clostridia bacterium (assembly GCA_945877525.1). Taxonomy (GTDB): domain Bacteria; phylum Bacillota; class Clostridia; order Christensenellales; family Aristaeellaceae; genus UBA11524. The sequence goes on from CAMDVP010000025.1 coordinate 16,849, forward strand.
TGACAGGCGTGCCGCGGAGGAAAGAAGCCAGGTTTTCCACAGCGACGTCCATCAGGCGCTGACGGCTTTCCTTCGGCGCCCAGGCGATGTGCGGGGTAATCAGACAGTTGTCCAGGCCGAGAAGGGGATTGTCCTCACGGATGGGCTCCACCGCCACAACGTCCAGCGCCGCACCCTGCACCTTGCCATCCAGAAGCGCCTGACGCAGATCGGGCTCGTTGATGAGCGGACCGCGGGCGGTGTTGATAATCATCACGCCGCTCTTCATCTTCGCAATGGTGTCCTTGCAGATGAGCCCCGTGTTTTCCTTAGTGAGCGGGCAATGCAGAGAAATCACGTCGCTTTGTGCAAGCAACTCGTCCAGCGCGACTATTTCGGAACCAGAAGCAAAGGCGTCGTATGCCACCACATTCATGCCGAAAGCACGGGCGATGTCGGCGGTGGCGCGGCCAATGCGTCCATAACCGATGATGCCCATGGTTTTGCCGGACAGTTCAACCAGCGGATAATCCCAGAAGCAGAAGTCCCGGCAGCAGGTCCACCGCCCCTCCTGCACGGCCTGGTTGTGGTGCCCAACATGGTGGCACAGTTCAAGCAGCAGCGCAAAGACATACTGCGCCACGGCGGTTGTTCCATAGGTGGGGATGTTGGCCACAACGATGCCCCTGGCGCGGGCAGCCTCGACGTCCACCACGTTGAAGCCGGTGGCCAGAACGCCGATGTACTTCAGCTGCGGGTCGGCAGCGATGGTCTGGGCGGTGATGGGCGTTTTGTTCGTCAGAATCACTTCCGCCTGCCCAATCCGACTGACGATTTCATCCCCCGGGGTGTGCTCGTAAACGGTCAGTTCGCCAAAGCCTTCAAATCCTTCCCAGCTGAGATCCCCGGGGTTTTCGGTATAGCCGTCAAGTACCACAATTTTCATGCTTATCTTCCTCCTGTCGTGGATATTGCTTAATGAATTGTAGCTGAAACGGGTGCTGTTTGCAAAAAATGAATTCATTTTTTGTCCGGATTACGGAACACCACATCCTTGGCCGAAACCGAATCCGGATCAATGCCCAGCGCCTTAAGCTGGCGCTGAAGCGTGTCCAGATAACGGCGGGTCAACTCGACATGGGTGTACATCAGCTCCTGCGCCTTAGATTCATCGCGCTGGCGGAAAGCGCGCAGCATGGCCAGGTGCTCGTGGATGGTCTCCTTGGGCTGGCGGAACAGGCCGATGGAGAAAATGCGGTCCATAATCTGCAGCTGATCGCCAATGCGGTGGAGCAGCCGGTTGTCGCACAGGTCGAAAAGCTTGCAGTGGAAGCGCTTGTCCGCCTCAAAATACGCCTGATAGTCGATGCTGTCCTGGCCGATGAAGGGGGCGAAAATGGCCTCCAGGGCCTGGAAATCCTCCTCCGTGCCGTACTGGCAGATGTAGGTGCCGGAAATCATTTCAAAGCTCTGCCGGAGCATAAATAATTCCGACAGCTCCCGGATGGTGGGTACATGGATGTAGAAGCCGTGGTTGGGAATGTTATCCACCATGCCCTCCGCAGCCAGCATGTTCAGCGCCTTGACTACGGGGGTTCGGCTGACGCCAAGCTCCTTGGCCAGCATGTTCTGGTTGATCTTGATATTGCCGTGCTGCTGATTATCCAGTACATAGTTGCGGATATATTGATAGGCCTGCTCGATCAGAATATCTTTTGCCACCGAAAGAAACCTCCTTCTTCTGTGACTTCATCTAAAGCATAGCACAAAGTGCTTTGATATGCAAGCATTTCCACAAAAAAGAATTCTCTTTTTCCCGAAAAGAATTCCAGAAAGAGCAGTAGGAATGCGGATATAGCATCATAATAGAAAACAAAACTATAATTTATAGATAAAATTTGCTATTTAATTTCATGCATACCATGCAAACCTTGGAATTTCAAAAAGATTTTTGGAAAGTGGTTGACAACGGGTGTTGAAGTTTGTATAATACAAATGAATTCAGTTTTCGTGTAATAAATTCGATATGGGGTGATTTGTATGGGCAAGACGCGCATCGGCATCAGCGGTGAACAGTTCCGCATCAACGGCACTCCCGTTTATGCGGATATTCCGGGCAGCAACCCTGCGGTGCACGGCCTGCTGTTTAATCAGAGAATGATCCAGGGCATTTATGACGACGAGGGGCATCGCCACCTGTACAACCAGCTGGCTCTGGACGCCTTCGACCCCGATGCAAACACCAACGGGCTGATTGCCTCGCTGCCGGAATGGTATGCCTACGGGCTGCGCGCCATCACGGTGGGG
>CAMDVP010000026.1 GCA_945877525.1 uncultured Clostridia bacterium
TATGCTTCTTGATGCAATGGCTCCGCCGTATCCATGGATTACCCCACGGCTTCATTCGCGGTTTCCGTCCGCATCCTCTGCCACACATCCTCCTGCCCCTGCAGCTGGGCACCGGATGCTTCCGGCACGCCCTGCGGGTCAAAGGACACCGTCAGCGCCACATAGACCGCGGCATAGCTTGTGTCTGCAAGGGCAAGGGACTGGTTCAGCTTCCCTTTCAGGCCGCTGAAGCTTTTCTTGCCGAGGGTTTTGGCCTCCAGAGCAGTTGCAGCTACATAAACCGTGCCTTGATCAATGGAGCCGTCCACCCCGTCGTTCAGGCAAGCGGATACGGTCAACGACCCGCGCGCTGCGGAGAAGGTTACCGTGCCGATCTCATAGGCGTCCCCTGCAAGGAGCGGCACCGTCATGGAAGCGTCCTCCAGCGCCGTCAGATCCAGCACTGTGGCACAGCGCCAGGTATCCGCGCCGGTGATGCTGCGCAGGGGATACCCTGCAGAGCAGGCGGACACGCCGCTCATTCGGGGCTGCACCCGCCGCAGGCTGAAGGCATAGCACTGTTCCCCGGCCTGCAGGGCGACCCGGTAATCTGTCTGGCTGCCGTTCAGCCGCAGAAAGATGTCCTCGGAGCTGAAGCGGCCGCTGCACAGGCCGTAGCTGCGCTGGTAGACAAGGCTTCCGTCCTCGCCGGTGACGCTGAGGGTAACATCTGTTTCCGACTGCAGCTGGCAGCCCACCCGCAGATAGCTCCGGTCGCTCTGCAGCTGTCCTGCCGTGCTGCCGTCAGCCTGCGCCGCGTCGGCAATCACATACACGTCCTCGCCTGCCGCGGCCCAGGCCATGGGCAGGAACAGCGAGAGCGCCAGCAGGATTCCTATCAGCCTTTTCATGGGCCTTCTCACCTCTGTTCATGCGGTTTCGCCTATTCAACGATGGGCGGGGCCGCCTTCATCCTCCGTGCAGGGAAATTTACATTTCTCACCGGGCCACCAGGTTCAAAAGGCGGCCGGGAACATAGATCGCCTTCACCACGGTCTTGCCGCCAAGCAGCTTCTGCACATCCTCGCGGGCGGGAAGCTCTGCTTCGGCCTGCTCCTTCGTCATGTCGGCGGGCACATGGATGCGGCCGCGCACCTTGCCGCACACCTGCACGGCAATTTCGATTTCGCTGCGAACCATGGCGGCCTCGTCCCAGGTGGGCCAGCTCTGGCGCACCATGGTGCCCTCAAAGCCGCAGCGCTCCCACATTTCCTCGGTGATATGCGGTGCAACGGGGTTGAGCAGCAGCAGCAGCGTGCGCATTTCGCCCATGGTCACGCTGCCTGCGGCGTACATTTCGTTCACCAGGGTCATCATGGCGGCGATGGCGGTGTTGAACTTCATGGCTTCGTAGTCCAAGGACACCTTCTTCACGGTTTCGTGCATCAGGCAGTTCAGCCCTTCGGAATAGCCATCGCCCGGCACCAGCATTTCCTGCAGCCGCCACACGCGGTCGAGGAAGCGGCGGCAGCCCTTCGCGCCGTTGGTGGACCACGGAATGGCCTGGTCAAAGGCACCCATGAACATCTCGTACAGGCGGAAGGCGTCCGCGCCGATTTCGTCGATGATTTCGTCGGGGTTGATTACGTTGCCGCGGGACTTGGACATTTTCTCGCCGTCGGTGCCAAGAATCATGCCCTGGGCAGTGCGCTTCATGTAGGGCTCGGGGCAGCCCACCTCGCCGATGTCGTAGAGGAACTTGTGCCAGAAGCGGGAGTACAGCAGGTGACGGGTCACATGCTCCATGCCGCCGTTGTACCAGTCCACGGGCATCCAGTAGTCCAGCTCCTCACGGCTGGCGAAGGCAGTGTCGTTGTGCGGGTCGCAGTAGCGCAGGAAATACCAGCTGGAGCCCGCCCACTGGGGCATGGTGTCGGTTTCCCGCTGGGCGGGAGCGCCGCACTTGGGGCAGGTGCAGTTGACAAAGCTGTCAATATGGGCCAGGGGGCTCTTGCCGTCGGTGCCGGGCTGGAAGTCCTCCACGTCGGGCAGGCGCAGGGGCAATTCCTCATAAGGCACGGCCACCACGCCGCAGTGGGGGCAGTGAATCAGCGGGATGGGCTCGCCCCAGTAACGCTGGCGGTTGAAGGCCCAGTCCTTCATCTTGTACTGCACGCCGGCGCGGCCAATGCCCTTCTTTTCAATTTCCTCCAGCACGCGGTTGATGGAATCCTTCTTGTTGGTATAGCCGTTGAGGAAGCCGGAGTTGATCATCTCGCCGTCGCCGGTATAGGCTTCCTTCTCAATGTCGCCGCCCTTAATGACCTGAATGATCTCAATGCCGAACTTCCTGGCAAACTCCCAGTCGCGCTGGTCATGGGCGGGCACGGCCATGATGGCGCCGGTGCCATAGCCCATCATCACATAGTCGGAGATGAAAATCGGCACCTCCCGGCCGGTGAGGGGGTTCACGCCCCGCAGGCCCTCGATGCACAGGCCGGTTTTGTCCTTCACCAGCTGGGTGCGCTCGAACTCGGTCTTCTTGGCGCACTCCTCACGGTAGGCGCGGATGGCGTCCATATTGGTGATCCGGCCGGCATACTTGTCGATGAGGGGATGCTCGGGCGCCATGACCATGAAGGTCACGCCGAAGAGGGTGTCGGGCCTTGTGGTGTAAATCTCCAGGCTCTCATCGGCGCCGGCAATGGGGAAACGCACGAACGCGCCGGTGGATTTGCCGATCCAGTTGATCTGCTGCTGCTTGATGTTCTCGGGATAATCCACGATATCCAGCCCCTGCAGCAGCCTGTCGGCGTACTTGGTAATCCGCAGATACCACACGTCCTTGGGCAGCTGCACCACGTCGCCATGGCAGATGTCGCACTTGCCGCCCTGGCTGTCCTCGTTGGACAGCACCACCTTGCAGGAGGGGCAGTAGTTCACCAGGGTTTTGTCGCGGAACACCATGCCGTGCTCAAACAGCTTCAGGAAGATCCACTGCGTCCACTTGTAATAGTCGGGATCGGTGGTGTTCACCTCGCGGGAATAGTCGAAGGAAAAGCCGATCTTCTTGAGCTGCTCGCGGAAGTGATCGATATTCTTCTGCGTCACCGCGGCGGGATGCACGTTGTTCTTGATGGCATAGTTTTCCGTGGGCAGGCCGAAGGCATCCCACCCGATGGGGAACAGCACGTTGTATCCCTGCATGCGGCGCTTGCGGGCGATGATGTCCATGGCCGTGTTGGAGCGGGGATGGCCCACGTGCAGGCCGTTGCCGGAGGGATAGGGGAATTCGATCAGCCCGTAAAACTTGGGCTTGGCATGGTCGCTTTCAGCCTCAAAGGCATGGGCTTCCTCCCATTTCTTCTGCCATTTGGGCTCGATGACTTTCGGGTCGTAGGGCTGCATTTCCATGGGGCACATCCTCCTTCTGATGAAGAAAAAAACGTTTCGTCCTTGCCCTGCAAAGACGAAACGTCTGTTTCGCGGTACCACTCTGCTTGCCCGGAAGGCCCGGGCCACTCTGCGCTGTAACGGACGCCTCCGCCGGCAGGCCGGCATCATTCCCGGGCGAGCGGCGCAGTGCTGTCCCGCCGCCTTGCACCTCCGGCGGCTCTCTTTAGGCGACAGCGGGAAGCGCGTTCCCGTTCATCACGATGGTGGAAGTAGTATACCATCCTCCGGGCCAAAAGTAAAGCCCTTCCCGCCGCTTCTGCGCGAAAAACGGTCAATGCTTCCCAGCCCGCCTGCGTTCTGCGCGGAACAGTGGGAAGCAGCATCTGCCCCAGGGCCTTCTGTCCGGCCCTGGCCGGGGCGGCGGGGACATCTTCCGAAAGTTATGGTACTGCTGCTGTTTTCTATTGCTTTTGCTCGAAAAAGACATTATAATATACATAGCTGTTATGGAGGGGGGTTGGGCGGTACATATGGAAGAAAAGGCTCGGGGATGGACGGTGGAGGACATCCGTACACTGCTGTGCCAGCTGCCCGGTGTAAGCGCCGCGGGCGTGCAGCTGGCGGATGACGCCCTGCGTGAGGACACCGACGAAATCGAAGAAATCCATATTCTTGCCAATACATCGCGCAATGCCAAGCAGATTGTACGGGACGTGCAGTCCGCCCTCTTTGCCACCTACGGCATCCGGATTGACCACCGGATTGTTTCGGTTGCGCAGATGGCGCTGGACATGTCCGGCAAGCCCAAGGCTCCGGCGCGCGTCCGATACAAGGGCATGGGCTATGAGGAAACGGACGAAAAGTGCGTGATTCGCGTTACGCTGGAATATAACGGCGTCAATTACAGCGGCGAGGTCGCGTATCCCAGCGCCAAGGCCGAGGCCTATCGCCTGCGGATGATTGCCCAGGCTACGCTGGACGCCATCGGCGAGGTGCTGGGGAGCGACGGCGTATACAGCCTGCTGGACGTGCAGAAGGTTACCATCGCGGGGGTTCCGCTGGTGGTAGCGCTTCTGGAAACGGAAGATCACCGTATTCTTTCCGGCTCGGCCTGCCGCCTGGTGCAGGAAATGCAAAGCGTTGTGCGCGCTACCCTTGACGCGATCAACCGAAATCTGGAAAAGCATTTGCTGACCATTTAGGTTTCCCTGGCGCATGGTTGAAAACAGACCGTCGGTCTCAGTATGTCGAACCCCTTCAGCGGAGCGGATATAGCCTGTCCAGTTAGCGGAGGACAGAGCCTCGAAGAGGAGGGCTATATCAATGAAGAAGGCTAAGATCCTGAGCATTTTGGCGGCTCTGGCTTCTCTGGTTCTTTCTGCTGGTGCTTTTATCACCTGGCGTTAACGGCAAATGAAAGGCCGGCGGTCTGTTTTCATATAAATTATTCTTCCCGGCCCGCACGGAATGCCTGCGGCCCATTATCGCGGCATAAAAGGAGCTTGGATGCAAATGAAAAAGCGCGCAGTCGCCTATGTGACCCTGATCAGCATTCTCGGGCTGATCGGCATTGCTTTTTGTGCAAGGCAGATATGGCTGGAAGGCCGGCTTGCCCATCCGAGCGTTCTGATCAGCATGCTGATCCTGTGTACGCTGTGCCGTTCACTTCCAATCTATATGCGTGTAGACCAGGCGATTGACGTTTCCATTCTGAGTATTGTGGCCATATGCCTCTACATGAGCCCCTCCGCAGCAGTCGTCATGTATGTGGTGTCGAGCTTTTTCTCCATGGACCGCAGCGGCGGGGACGGAAAGGTTTATACCATCTACAATACGCCCCTGTACAAAACAATCTTTAATCTTGCCAACGTCACCCTGTCAGTGCTCGTGCCTGCGGCGCTGTGCCGGGCGCTTGGCATTGCTGCGGGGGATATGAGCTTCCCGCAGGTTATTCTGCCCACGATGATTTATGCTGTGGGTGCCTTTTGCGTGAATGCGCTTATCATGATGCTGCTGTTTTACCTCAATGGACAGATCAGCATGCGCGAAGCGTTTTCCCAAATTATCGGATTGACGCCCAATGTTCTGGCGGCCATGCCCATCAGCCTGCTGCTGGCGATGCTGTACGGGATTCCATCGGGCGAATGGATCGTTCTTCTGATGCTCCTGCCGCTGATGCTGGCACGGTATGCATGGAAGCTGTATCTGGATTCCAAAGGACAGCAGATGCGCATGATTCAAGTGCTGGTGTCCACCATGGAAGCAAAAGACCCGTATACCCAGGGGCATTCCAAGCGTGTGTGCGAATATGCGGTGCAGATTGCGCGGGCGAAGCATCTGCGCGAATCGCAGGTAGAGCAGATCCGCGAGGGCGCGGTGCTGCACGACCTGGGCAAGATTGGCGTGGATGACCGAATCTTGCGCAAGCCTGCTGCGCTCACCCCCGAGGAGCGCGTGGAGATGGAGCGCCACCCTGAAATTGGCGTGGCCATCATCAAGGATCTGCGGCTGAAGCCGGATGTGGTGGAAATGATCCACGACCATCATCGCCGGTATGACGGCGGCGGATATCCCGAGCGGGAAGGGGCTGAAAAGCCCGGACTGTATGCGCGCATCCTGGGCGTGGCGGACGCATATGACGCCATGACCAGCGACCGTCCATACCGCAAGGGCATGCCGCAGGAGGTAGCCATTCGGATTTTGCGCGAAAATGCAGGCACACAGTTTGATCCGGAGATTGTGGATGTATTCACGGGTCTGCTGGAGGAAAATGCCAAAGCGGAGCCGTGAACGATGGAAGTCCGGCACAGCCCGGCGGAAGCAAAACCGTGTGGTTTCATATGTTGCAACATGCCCCGCCATGAAGGGGAGACGTTCCTTTCGCAGAAAGGCGGATTGAAATGATATTGATTTGGGTGCTGGCAGCCGCGGTACTGGTCGGGTATATCCGTGGCGGACGGCTGGGAAATTATCTGCATGCGCCGCTGCGGGGCGTTTTCCTGCCTGTAGCGGCGTTTGTGCTGGAAGCCGCGATTCCGCTGTGGCAGCGGCTCTTCGGCGACGCCGCAAACTGGCTTCCGGCAGAGGTGCTCGCGCAGTACGCGCTGCTGTTTCTGTTTTGCTTTCTAAACCGGAGCCACCGTCTGGCAAGCGGGCTAATCGCCATGGCAAGTGGATGCAATCTGGCAGCAATGGCAGCCAACGGGTTTCGTATGCCGGTCAGCCCCGTCATCTATGACAACGCGCTGTTCGCGAAATTCATTGCGGATGTTCAGTCGGGGCGGCTGTGCGAATATGTGCTGGTGGAATACGGCGCGCCGCTATGGTTTCTGGGGGATACGATCCCTGTGACCGTTCTCTCGCCCGGCGTGGCCAGCGTAGGGGATTTCCTCCTGGCAGCGGGCGTGTTTGTGCTGGTGCAGCGGTTGATGAAGCAGAAGGCGCAACCATAAGACGAACTGTGCCTGGTCAGACGCTTCTTCCCCGAGGGCCGTTCTCTGAACGGAACCTCCCCCACGACGCTGTCCAGTAAGTCCCAGCCTGGATCAACTGCTTCCCCCGAAAATCCGCATTTCTGTTGCGGAACTCTTTCAGATTGTCCTATTGATAGAGCAATTGAGGTAACAGGGGGAACGACTACTATATGATGAAAAAAGTCTTGCATATTCCAAAGGAATATGCTATACTACAAAATGTGGTTGAAATTCAGCCATGTGTAAGAAGTACAACCCGGCATGCCAGTTTGGCCTGTGGGTCGGGATGAGGGGCATTAGCGCAGTTGGTAGCGCGCGACATTCGCATTGTCGAGGCCAGGGGTTCGAATCCCCTATGCTCCACGCAGAAGTCCGAACCGGTAATCGGTTCGGATTTTTTCTTGTTTTCCCACTTCATCAATGTAATCCGAACAAATTGTTCCTTGTGGGCGATAGGTTCGGATTATTTCTTTATTTCGCACCAGACGAACAGTCGGCCCGGCAGGCCGAGAAAAACAACGCAAACGAAAAGAGGGGAACCGAACCTGCATCGGGCCCGGTGCCCCTCCATCTATCTTCAGGCTGCCTCGTTGGGCGAGCCATTGTTCCTTCCAACCTTCATGGCCTGCTCACGCTGCCACTGGGCAAATTCCCGCTGACACTCTCCGCTCTCAAAAAGCCACGATATTCAGCCAAACACACCTGGCAAACGTCTCCACAACTGCATCCGTCCGGTTGGACTGGTTGACCGGCTTTCTTGCAAAGGTTCTCCTTGTTCTCCATGCCGCTGTTTAGCCGCGGCCGGTTCGCTGAGCTTGTGCCCTGAAGTCATAGTGAAATGATGCTTTTCAAAGAAGGTTTTCGGGGGATGGACTCTGCATGGTCGGGGAGGCATCGCCCGGCATTCGGCGCGCTACGTCCAGGTGGTGGTGAATCAGCGCATCGATGGGCGAGCGGCCTGCATAGGCATGAAAGCAGCGGTTTGCTTCGCTTTTGTTGACGTTGGCTGATGCCGCAGTTTCTGCCAGCAATATGGCACTGGCATAATGGGTGTGTATGAAGGACAGCATACGCTCCAGCTTGCTTATGCGAGCAGATTCTTTTTTCTGCTCACCTGAATATACACCAGCAGCATGATGATGCTCCAGACCGTGCTGGCAGGCGCGGCACAGCCGACCAGAAACAGATTCGTGTTTGCCAGCCTGGAGAAAAGCCAGGTGGCAGGGATCCTGCCGAGGAAGGTGGCGATCAGGTTTTGGGCCATGTTGAAGGTTGTCCTTCCGCAGCCGTTGAGGAGTGCGGACAGGTTGAAGGCAATCGCCGTCAGAATGCCGTCGATGCTGTAAGCCTTCATATACAGGCCAGCCATTTCGATGACCTCCGTGTCATCGGTGAACAGGGACGGCATGAAGCCGGGAAACAGCACGCAGACCAGAAAGCAGAGGGTTTCGATGGCCATACTGACGGCGATGGCATAGCCCACTGCCTTGTAGGCGCGGTTCATTTTCCCTGCACCAAAATTCTGCGCCACCACCACGGCCACCGAGGCGGAGAAGGCAGACTGCGGCATGAAGGTGAAGCTCACGATCTTGTCGCCAATGCCCATGGCCGCGCTGGCGGAAAGGCCCATGGCGTTGATAATCGCCGTGATGAACATGAAGCTGATGTTGATCAGCACGCTCTGCACGCCCATGGGGATGCCGACGCGGAAAATGTTCCCTGTGGTCCTGCCGTCCAGGCGGATGGCCTGCTTGCCAAAGGCAAAGGGCATGCCCCTGCGCATGATGAAAACCAGGCTGAAAACAAAGCTCAGTCCCTGCGCAGCCGCCGTCGCGATGGCCACACCCGTCACGCCCAGCCCCAGCACGCCCGTCAGCAGCACATCTCCGGCGATGTTGATGCCGCAGGCCACCGCCACAAAGATCAGAGGACTCTTGCTGTCTCCCATCGCGCGGAGCAGGGCGCACACGATGTTGTAGCCAATGATCAGCGGGATGCCCAGGCTGCAGATGCGCATATAGGTCGTGGCCTCGGCCATGGCCTGGGCTGGCACGTTCAGCCAGGACAGGAAAACCGGCGAGAACACCGACGAGAGAATGGTCAGCACAACGCTGATCACCGCAAAGTCAATAATCAGATTGCCGACAATCCGGGCAGCCTGCCTGTCGTCCTTGGCGCCGATGCACTGGCTCACCAGCACGGTACCGCCTGCGGACAGGCCAATGGCCAGAAAGGTGAACATGGACAGCAGCTGCGACCCGCACGCCACGGCAGACACGCCGGAGGACGAGCCGCAGTTGCCGATCACCAGCGTATCCACCGTGCCATACAGCGTTTGCAGCAGGTTGAAGAACAGGAACGGCAGCGTGAACCACAGTACGCTGGAGAAGATGGGACCCTCCGTCAGGTTGTTGCGTTCATGGTTGTTTCTGGTGATGTTTTTCCCTGGCATATCGTTTCCTCCCCTAATGCTGCATGTGTCCTTCTCCGCGTTCCCGAATTCAAGAAAGAGCCGGACAGGACAACAGGCATTTCAGCCTGTCATCTTATCCAGCTCACTGTTTCCAAAGAACAGCCCACCCTCCGATGAACAGAAAAAGTATACGCATATTTCCTTCTGTCGTCAATAGGAAATGGTACGGCTGATTAAGACTGGAAAACGCTGCTGATATCACTTGTCGAAGGGGCATTTGTTGATTTCCGGCTTGCAGGGATAACAGCCCCTGACATTCTCCCGGTGCTCGCCCTCAGGGGGAAAGCCGAAGTCATATCCCTTGTGGATAGCCAGGCCCATTTCCTCCAGGGTGTTGTTGAAGCCGTTGTACCAGGCCATGTAACCGTCGCCGGTATCTACCACGGAGGCCTTGCAGTTGCCGGCACAATCCCAGTCGCCTTCCACGGCGCCGAAGGTCGGGTTATCGGGGTGGCGCTCCCAGTGGATGCCGTCCCGCGAACGGGCCATACCATTGGCGGCGCGCATGTCGGAATCGCTGCCGAGGTAGGTCATGTAATACCATCCGTCGTGCTTCCAGACGTAGTTGGCGGATACCTTGTACATTTCCCAATGAATGTCCGGGTCAGGACGGAAAATGGGGTTGTCCGGATGCTTTTCCCAGTGGATGCCGTCCGCGCTTGTGGCATAGCCGATGGCATCGGCCTCCGCCATCCAGCTGGCCCCGCCGGAATACCACATCTGATAGCGCTGCGTTTCTTCATCCCAGAGCACGTGGGAGCACCAGAGAGACTGCTTTTCCCAGGGCTGATCGGCCACCAGAACGGGGGTGGGCCGCTTGTGCCAGTGGATGCCGTCGGGGCTTGTGGCATAGCCGATGCTGCTGATGCATTTCTGGTCGCCCCAGACGTGTCCGGTATACCACATGTGATACAGGCCATCCTTTTTGATCAGGGACGGACGGCTTACATCATCCTTTTCCCAGGTGGAATCGGGGTCCCAGGTAAGAACCACCTGCGGAAGCGTCCAGTGGATGCCGTCGGTGCTGGTGGCGTATACAATGGTATTGGTAGGCCGCCAGGAATACCACATTTTGAACAGGCCGTCCTCCACAATCACATAACAGTCGAAAACCGTTCCCATGGCGCCGCCGAAGAGGGGCCTTTCACCGTCATATTTCTCCCAGCCGCCGGTAAATCCGCATGGAACCGGCTTGTAGTAGCCCTTTTTATTCATGCGATGGCCTCCTTTCCTTCTCATTTAAAAGCGGGCGATGCAGGTGTTCACGCGGTAATTGGGTTCGCCGTGGCATTCGCCATAGCCACGCTCGTCCGGTGCGTTTTCATCAAAGGCCAGGCTTGCGCCGGGGTGTTCAATCATGCCCAGCGTGCGGACACCACGGTCCAAGCCGGTATACCACATCTTGATTGTATCGCCATCAATCATCACGCTGGGGGCGCGGACACCCAACCAGTCCCAGGTGCCGTCCGTGGCGGCATAGATGGGATTGGAGGGGTGGCGAACCCAGTCCGTCACGCCATTTTGGGAACGGGCCAGCCCCACACAGGTGATGCCGTCCCCGTCAACGCCCATATAGAACATATAGTACCAGCCGTCCTGGCGTATAATGAAGCTGCCGTTTACCTTGGACACCTCGAAATACCGGCCGTCCCGATGGGTCAGGATGGGGTTCTGTCCAAACTTGCGCCAGTGGATGCCGTCGGTGCTGGTGGCATAGCCGATGGCGTCCGGTTCACGGATCTCTCCGGCGGAATACCACATCTGGTAGATCTGCTCGTCCTCGTTCCAAATCACATGGGAATAGGTAACGCCCCGGCCTTCCCATGCCTCCTGGGGGCGCAGCACCGGCTCTGCGCGCCGGGTCCAGTTTTTCCCGTCCGTGCTTTCGGCATAGCCGATGCAGGAGGACGCTTGGGAAAACTCAGTAGCATACATTTTCCCGGTGTACCACATCTGATACACGCCGTTCCGACGGACGACGCAGGGGCGGCTGACCTCGTGCCCCTCCCAAACCGAGCCGGTCAGGGCGGGAAGCACCACAAGGGGATAATCCCAGTTCAGGCCGTCCGGGCTTTCGCAATAGGCAATCAGCCGTGCGTCCGACCAGGAAAACCACATTTGATAAACACCGTTCTCCTTGCGGACAAAGGCGTCCTGCAGGGTGCGGAACCCCTTGGGCATGATTGGGCCGTGAACGGTTCCCCAGCCGCCTGTTTTTCCCCGGGCCTTGAATTTGTAGCAAACATTCATGGGAATCCTCCTTCCGAAATGTGGATGACTGCATTATATGGGAGAACAAAAATGATCGTCAACCGCCAAAAGCACAGATTCAGATGACAAAACAAAGGAGCAGGGAAACGGCAAGGCTTATTCTCTGTTGATGTATTTACGGAAATAGACATTGCGGAACATGGTGGGCGTCATCTTTGTATACTGGCGGAAAACACGGATAAAGTATTTGCTGTCGCTGTATCCCACCTTGGCTGCGATTGCCGAAACGGAATCGTTGGTGTCCAGGAGAAGAGATTTGGCTACGGAAATCCTGGTCTGGTTGATGTAGTGAACCAGGGATATGCCGGTACTTTTTTTGTACGCGCTGGATAGGTAGTTGGGATTGTAGCCGAAAAGGGTGGCCAGGTGGGAAACGGACAGGTTGCTGTCATAATTGACCTGGATGTATTTCTGCAAGTCCTGCATGCTGCAGGCAGACTGGTCAATGATCTGCTGCTGGTTTTTCTGGATATATTCATGGGTCAGATCCATCAGCAGGATGCTCAGGGCAAATCCGGGCATCGAGGCCGAGTAGACGTTCTGCATGGAAAAGTCGATCAACTGGCGGAATTCCAGCATGATGCGGGAGGCGTTGTCAAACGTACCGCTGGTGGGCAAAAGAAAAACATCGCGGTTGGCATCGGCCGACATGCATTTGAGATACTGCTCCGCTTCCTGATCCTCCAGCAACTGGTATGCTTCTCCAAGGGTGAAATGGGCCCAATAATAGGAAAGCTTTCCTCTGGTGGGGCGGGCGCCCTTGTGTACATGATCGGGCAACAGGAGGATGAATTTTCCTGGCTCCAGGGTGTACTCCACATCATCCTGGGAGATGTAAAGGGTTCCTTCTACCCCCACCAGCAGGACGAAGAACTGCAGGCAGCGGGTTTTGTGCAGGAAAACGTCGGTGCTGATCAGGTTGCCCGCTTCGATAAATCGTACGGGGGTGCAGTTGGAAGACTTCATATGCAACATATAAGAATATTATACCTTTCGTAAGTTCTTTTGTGTTGATAACTTAGATTATATGTGTTATGATCAATTTGTCAAGAGGGAGATAACGCAAAAAGGCAACAAAAAATGGGAATAGTGCCTAATATTATAGAAAGAAGGTTGTGAGGACTATCCATCATTTCAAAAATGGCTTTCATTTTACCGTTTTTTGCACCTGTAATACATGAAAAAAATCCACTCTTTTGATGAAATGTGATATGGTGCAGACGGAGTACACTCCAGTGGTCTGATGCGGAGCAATCCGCACGAGATAAAGAAAAGAAAGGGGTATCCGGAAATGAAAAAGAACTTCATGACTCTGCTGGCTGTTTTGCTTTGCATGACGATGCTGGCGCCGGTGGCCGTTGCAGAAGAATACGGCTATCAGACCCACATCATCGGCGACGGAACGCAGACGCTCTCCATCCTGTCCTACCAGAACTGGGACTCCGCTGCCTACTACGACAGCGAGGATGGTCTGCTGATTGAAAACGTGCTGGAAGAAATCACTGGCGTGAACATCGAATGGGAATGCAGCGGCGAGGTGGAAACCATCGCCCAGACCCGTCTGGCGGCCGGCATGAATCTTCCCGATATTATCCGCGTTCCCGTGGTTACCGGAGCCGTGACCAAGTATGCGGAAGAGGGTCTGCTGCTGAACATCAGCGACTACATCAGCGAGGAAACCACTCCCAACATCCTCAAGCGGTTTGAAAATCCCTACATCAAGGCGATTTCTACCGCGCCCGACGGCAATGTGTATGCCCTGCCCTATTGCGAAATCGGCACCAATGACATCATGATCAACTGGGGCGATATCCGTGTGGACTGGCTGAATAACCTGGGCCTGAGCATGCCGACCACCCTGGAGGAGTTCCATGACGTGCTGGTGGCCTTCAAGGAGCAGGACGCCAACGGCAACGGCGACCCCAACGATGAGGTTCCGCTGGGCTATCAGAACAACGCCATGTTTGGTCTGTATTGCTTCAAAGGCTGCTTCGGCCTGAGCTATGGCACCGATATGTGGTCTGTTGATGCCAACGGCAAGGTGCAGCTGGACCTGGTGGACAGCCGCCTGAAGGATATGTACCGCATGCTGCACGACTGGTATGAAGAGGGCCTGCTTTCCACCGACCCTACCAACGACAGCAACAACGATCTTCTCTCTCAGAACCGCCTGGGCGCGCAGACCATGCTGGCTCTGGACAACGTACTGACCAACCAGGGCATTGCATATGACCTGTGCAACGAAGCCAAGTATGAGTATTATCCCCTGCTGGACAACAACGGCTACTACAATGGCTATTCTGTTCCCGAGGAAGAAAAGCAGCTGGATAAGCGGTCCAATGGCTATTGGGGCTATTTCGCCATCACCACGGATTGCAAGGATCCCGAACTGGCGGTGCGGTGGATGGACTATGTCTGGGGTTCTCAGGAGTGCCAGGATCTGCGCTACTGGGGCGTCGAAGGCGTAACGTACGAAGTCGTGGATGGCGAGAAGGTTTTCTTCGACAGCATCACCAGCACACCCAAGGGCGCGATCAGCGAAATGCGTGCGCTGGGCGGCTGGCCGAACTTCGTGGGCTTTGAAAGTGGCGAGGCCTTCATGGGCATGTTCAAGGGCCAGTATCCTGAGCAGGCACAGAAGGAATTTGGCGGCTATCTGAGGGATCAGATTCCCGTGCTGCTGGGCACCGAGGAAGAAAACGAGATCTATCAGCGGTACTGGACCGATCTGGAAACCTACATCAAGGAAACCACCATTGCCTTCATTACCGGCACCAAGTCGATTGATGAGTGGGACAACTATGTGGCCAAGTGCTACGAGATGGGCTTGGACAAGGTGCTGGAGGTGCGCCAGGCCTGGTGGGATCGTTATGTGGAAATGAAGTAACGGGATAAACGTAAAAACTGACATAACCGAGGGGTTGCGGCTCTTCCGGGGGCCGCAACCCCTGAAATATTCCGGAAGCTGCACGTCCTGCGGCTGATCCATATCCATGGGGAAGATGGTTTGCGCATCAAGGACGAAAGGGGAGATGCAGTTTATGGTTCGTCAAGGTGTATGCGGAAAGGCTCGGAAAAACAGACTTTGGGCCGATGTCAGGCGGGATAAGTATCTGATTCTGATGGTGCTTCCTGTTGTGGCTGTTTTTCTTATTTATAACTATCTGCCCATGCTGTGGAATATTATTTCATTTGAGAAGTACAGCATCCGCAAGGGGATTTTCGGGAGCAAATGGGTCGGTCTGGAAAACTTTGAGCGATTTTTTTCCAGCCCTTACTGCTGGCGGGTTATCCGCAACACATTTGTGATCTCCTTTACTGACCTGATTCTGGGCTGGCCTGTGCCAATTATCTTTGCGCTGTTTCTCAACGAGGTGCGGAACGTATATCTGAAAAGGGTCATCCAGACCTTTTCCTATCTTCCGCACTTTATTTCCGTGGTTGTCGTGGTGGGCATGCTGAAGATCTTCTTTTCCCCCACCAGCGGTGTGGTGAATGAAATCATCAAGAAATGCGGGGGCGAACCAATACCGTTTCTTTCCTCGGCAAACTGTTTTGTGTGGCTGTATGTGTTTTCCGGCATATGGCAGAATTTTGGATGGGATTCCATCATCTATTTTTCTGCGATTTCCTCTATCGATCCCGAAATTTACGAGGCTGCGGTGGTGGATGGGGCTGGACGCTGGCGCAAAATGTTCAATGTGACGCTGCCTTCTATTGCGCCTACCATCATCACCATGCTCATTCTGCGTGTAGGCTGGCTGATGAGCGTTGGGTTTGAGAAGATCATTCTCATGTATAACGAGGCCACCTATGAAACGGCGGACGTCATTTCGACCTATGTTTACCGCGTAGGCCTTCTCAATTCCGATTTCAGCTACGGTACCGCCATCGGCTTGTTCAACTGTCTGATCAGCCTGGTGCTGCTTGTGGGCGCAAACGCGATATCCCGCAGGCTGACGGATACATCCATCTTCTGAAAAGGGGGCAGACAGTATGCGCAAAGCGGAAAGCAGGAAGAAACATCACCTGCGCAGCAATAATAGCATGGCAAGCAGCATTCTGATCTATGGCGTGGTTATTTTTGCGGCGCTGATTACCATTTATCCATTCTATTATGTCATCATCAATTCCTTCAGCGATCCCTATGAGGTGCTGAGGCGCAACGTGTGGGTTTATCCAATCAAACCGACGCTGATGGCCTATCAGGAACTGCTGCATGAATCCGAGGTGTTTGTCGCCTATGGCAATACTTTGTGGTATACTGTCGTCGGCACCGTGTTGAACGTGGTTTTCACGGTGGCGGCGGCCTATGCGCTGTCGGTGAAAAGCTTTTGCCTGCGCAGGGGCGTTTCGCTGTTTATCACCATTACCATGTTTGTATCCGGCGGCATCATTCCGTTGTATATCGTGGTGTGCAAAACAGGATTGTACAACAGCCGCTGGTCGCTGATCATCCCGACATTGGTCAGCGCGTATAACCTGATTATTGCCCGATCGTATATGGAATCCATACCCTATGAGCTGACGGAATCCGCAAAGCTGGACGGTGCCAATGACCTGACGATCCTCTGCCGCATCATTGTGCCAGTAGCAAAGCCCATCATCGCGCTGTTGGCTATCTATTATGCGGTGGGACACTGGAATGAATACTTCGCACCGATGATCTATCTTAAGGACCGCGAGCTGAAGCCGGTGCAGCTGTATCTGCGCGATATCCTGATTGCGGATGCTGCCAGCAATACCCAGCAGGCTGCGACGGGCAATGCCAAAACCGTGCTGTACGAGGAATTGAAGTTTGCCAATATCGTGATTACTGTACTGCCAATCACCATCATCTACCCCTTCTTCCAGAAGTATTTCGTGCAAGGCGTGATGGTAGGATCGGTCAAGGGATAATGCTGATTTCCATCCCGGATGCTGTATCTGTATGGCGCTACACTGCGCTGTGAACCAATTTAGCAAAAATGGTCACATGGTTTTGCTATGGATGGAAAGAAAGTCACCTGCGCAGGATGCGGAGCGCCGCCATGCAAGCCAGGGATGTTTGGAGGAATGAAAAGTGTTTGAACAGGCAAGTCACTCCCTGAAGATGAGGGATGTCCGGATTACAGACGGCTTCTGGGGAAAAATGGTGCAGACAGTATGCGAAAAGATGCTGCCCTATCAGTGGGATGTGCTCAATGACCAGGCAGAGGATGCGCCACCGTCCGGCTGTATCCGAAACTTCAAAATTGCTGCCGGACTTCAGACTGGCGACTTTTCCGGCATGGTCTTTCAAGACAGCGACCTGGCCAAATGGATTGAGGCGGCGGCCTACTCGCTGTCCGTGCATCCAGACGAAGAAATGGAGCGCCGGATTGACGAGGCGATCGAATATGTGGCAAAGGCACAGCAGCAGGATGGCTACCTGGACACCTATTTCACCATCAAGGCCCCCGAAATGCGCTGGACAGATCTGCGGGACTGTCACGAACTGTACTGCGCTGGGCATATGATGGAGGCTGCGGTAGCGTATTATGAGGTGACTGGGAAACGAACGTTGCTGGATGTGATGCTGCGGACGGCACGGCACATCATGCAGGTGATAGGCCCGGAGGAAGGAAAAATCCACGGTTACCCGGGACATCCGGAGATTGAACTGGCATTGATGCGCATGTACCAGGCAACGGGCGAGGAAGACCTGCTCCGGCTGGCCCGGTATTTTGTGGATGAGCGCGGGAAATCCCCCAACTTCTTTGTGGAGGAGGAGGCTCGCCGGGGCACGGAAGGGCATTTTCCGCAGAACATCTCCCTGGGACTTTCCTATTTTCAAAGCCACCTGCCGGTTCGGGAACAAAAGACCATGGAGGGTCACAGCGTCCGTGCCCTGTATCTGCTCTGCGGCATGATTGACGTGGCAGTCCATGACATGGATGAGGAGCTGCTGCAGGCGTGCTATGCCCTCTTTGACAATGCAACGCAAAAGCGGATGTATGTCACAGGAGGGGTTGGTTCAACCAGCATCGGGGAGGCCTTCACTGCGGACTATGATCTGCCCAATGATATTGCATACGCTGAAACGTGCGCGTCGGTGGCGCTTGTGTTTGCTGCGCAGAGACTGCTGCATGTCCATGCGGACGGCCGAATCGCGGATATCATGGAAACGGCGCTGTACAACACCTGCCTGGCCGGGATGGCGCAGGATGCAAGGCATTTCTTCTATGTCAATCCCCTGGAGGTGGTTCCGGAGGTATGTGAGCATAATCCTGACCACAGGCATGTACTGCCGGAAAGACCGGCTTGGTACGGCTGCGCATGCTGTCCTCCCAATTTGGCGAGGCTAATCTGCTCTCTGGGTTCCTACGCATACAGCATGGATGAAACCACCCTGTATCTTCATCTTTATATATCCGGCAGCGCGCAATTTGAAATGCAGGGTAAGAAATGCAGCGTTTCGGTGGAAACCTGGTATCCTTATGACGGTCGTATCCGCATTTGCCCCAGGGGAGGAAAGTACAGACTGGGCCTGCACCTGCCTGGGTGGTGCAAATCGTATTGCCTGAAGATCAACGGAGAAGAGGCCGAGGCACTGTGCCGTAGCGGATACCTGCTGGTGGAAAGGACATGGCAGGAGGACGACACTGTTGAGCTGATCCTTGACCTTGCGCCCCGGCGCATCTATGCGAATCCCATGGTGGTTCACGATACTGACTGCGTGGCCATTGCCAGCGGTCCCCTTGTCTATTGTGCAGAGGAGGAAGATCATGGAAAGGCGCTGCATTTGATTCATTTGCCCCGGCAAAGCTGTTTGGTCAGGACGGAGAAGGAAATGCCCGGGCTGGGTCGGTTTGTTGGCATTGAAGCGGATGCGCTGACGGCTGCCCTTCCTGTGCCGGACGCTCTGCTGTATGGAGATTGCCCGGTAGCGTACGACCGGCCTGTTCGGCTGCAGCTGATTCCGTATTACCTTTGGGCCAACAGGGGAAAGGGAGAAATGCGGGTTTGGCTTCATGAAGGAGAGAAGTAAGTCTTCTGCCGGCACTTTGTCTACATTCTGAGGCGCATACACATAGCAATGATCCGATCACAAACGATTTCCTGTTTCCATGGCAACACGCAGTCTGCTGCGTGATGCCATGGGAGCGGAGAACTTTACCATCAGAAAGCGCATCAGATGGAACTCAAACGGCCCTGTGAAATTCTTTCTGTAAATATCGGTCTTCCGTGATACGACCAGGATC
>CAMDVP010000027.1 GCA_945877525.1 uncultured Clostridia bacterium
TTACTTTCTTACTCTATCCGAAGGTCGGGGTTCAACTTGTTCTTGCAATTAAGGTTTTATTTTTTCGCAGAGCTGCTTGGAAATGTGTTCACGGCTCACATCAGTCATCCTGCAGCCGTATTTGTCAGAATCTGCTCTGATATGCCGGGCGGATGCGAAAAACTGCTTGATGAAATCCAAAGGGGGATGTATCATAGAAGGGGGGGCACAAGCAGCACGCAAAATGGCGGCGGAAACCTTTCCGCCGCGCAGTCTGCCCGAAGTCAGCAAGGAGATGCTGTCGGTCATATCCGCCGGATTCCCTGTCGGAGAAGTGCGTTTCTTCCTTATAATAGGGCAGGAACGCCTGTAGCCACCATGCTGACCGCTCCGCACCGTCAGGCCCGAACCCGCCCCCGTTCCCTTTCCCTGTCGTGCTCCCTGCCACGGAACAGAAGCGATATGCACCATAGACCTGCCGCGCCAATGAGCGTGTACACCACCCGGCTGATCACCGCTGCCTGGCCGCCGAAAAGCCAGGACACCAGATCGAACTGGAAAATTCCCACCAGCAGCCAGTTGACTGCACCGATAATGACCAGCAGCAGCGATACGGTATCCATCATGAAGTCATCCTCCTTTTGGTTGATACCAACAGGATGAACGCTTTCCAGTCATTTTATGCAGCATGCGGAAAGGATGAATGATATGAACCATCAAGGCATTATCCCGACACAGCTTCTTCTTCCCCGGGAGACCGTTTCCCCCACTGCATGGGCCTGCGTAGCCTGCGACCAGTATACCTCCCAGCCGGAATACTGGCAGGAGGTCGCCCTGGAAGTGGGCGCCGCGCCCTCCACGCTGCACCTGATGCTGCCCGAATGCTTTCTCGGTGAAGCCGCGCAGCGCCTGCCATCCATTCACCAGGCCATGCGTGACTACCTTGCCCAGGACATTGTGTACCCCGCGGTGGAAAACGGCTATGTGCTGGTGGAGCGCACCACCCAGAGCGGCATGCGGGTGGGGCTGGTGTGCGCGGTGGATTTGGAGCAGTACGACTACGCTCCCGGCTCCCGGAGCCTGGTACGTCCCACGGAGGAAACCATCGCCTCCCGCCTGCCGGCGCGGCTGGCCATCCGCCGGGGCGCAGCCATGGAGCTGAGCCACATTCTCCTGCTGATGGACGACCCCCTGCAAACCGTTGTAGAGCCGCTCTATGCCCGCCGCCATGCGCTGCGGCCGCTGTATGACTTCCCGCTGATGAAGGATGGAGGTCATCTGCGTGGCTGGGCCGTGGAGGATGAAGGCCACAAAGCGCAGCTTGACGCGGCCCTGGCCGCACTCATGGCGCAGCAGGGCGATGATCCGCTGCTGTTCGCCGTGGGCGAC
Organism: uncultured Clostridia bacterium; assembly: GCA_945877525.1. GTDB lineage: Bacteria > Bacillota > Clostridia > Christensenellales > Aristaeellaceae > UBA11524. Next base: position 1,369 of record CAMDVP010000027.1, read on the forward strand.
GGCAACCACTCCCTGGCCACAGCCAAGGCCTACTGGGAGCAGCTCAAGCCCAGCCTGACCGCACAGCAGCAGGCCATCCATCCCGCCCGCTACGCCCTGTGCGAGGTGGAGAACATTCACGACGACGCGTTGATTTTCGAGCCCATCCACCGTGTGCTGACCGGAGTCAGCGGCACGGAGGTGATGGCGGACTGGACGCTGTACTGCCACGAGCGCGGCATGGACCTGAGCGAGGTCACCGGGCTTCACGACACGGAGCATGTGTTCCGCGTGATCTACGACGGCATGGAGGCCGTAGCCGCCGTCAGCAAGCCCGACGGCGCCATCCCCGCCGCCACGGTGCAGCGTTACCTGGACGATTTCCTCCGCCGTCATCCTGAGGCATCCATCGACTACATTCATGGCGACGGCACGCTCCGCGCCCTGGCCGGGCAGCCCGACAGCATCGGCTTCCTGCTGCCCCCCATCGACAAGGACGGCTTCTTCTCCGCAGTCAAGGCTCTGGGTACCCTGCCCCGCAAAACCTTCTCCATGGGCCACGCCAACGAGAAGCGCTTCTATATGGAGTGCCGGAAGATCACGCTGTAAGGAGGCCTTCGGATGGAAGCTTGGGATCTGTACACCCAGGACCGGGTGAAAACCGGGCAGACCATGCTCCGGGGCGATCCGGTGCCCGAAGGGCTGTTCCACCTGCAGGTGCATGTATGCATCTTCAACCGGCAGGGCGAAATGCTCATTCAGCAGCGCCAGACCACCAAGCGCTGGTACGCCGGGCTATGGGACTATTCCGTGGGCGGCAGCGCTGTGGCGGGCGATACAAGCCTTGCCGCAGCGGAGCGCGAAACCCTGGAGGAGCTGGGCCTTCGGATCAGCCTCACCGGCCGCAAGCCTGCCCTAACCCGCTGGTACGGCTCCATGATCGACGATTACTATATCCTCCCCCTGAACGTGGCGCTCTCTGACCTCCATCTGCAAAAGGAGGAGGTGCAGGCCGCGCGCTGGGCGGGGCGGGAGGACATTCTTACCCTGCTGGCGGACGGGCTGTTCTGCCCCAACCCGCCGGGCATGATTGCCCTGCTGTTCGACCTGTATCAGGAGGAACGCGGCTGAACGCGCACGACCCTCCGCCCGACCCGCTCCCGGAAAAGGCGCGGCTCCTCCCAGCATTTCGTCAGCATCATCGAACACCCGTCCCTGACGCAAGGCGCACCGGCAGGTTTCAAGTCCCGCCGGTGCGCCAATTGAATATATCTTATCCGAACAGAAGCTGCCCTGCCCGGGTGATGGGGCTCTGCATGGTATAGCCTCCCCAGCGCACCGACAGCACCCGGCGCAGCTTGCCCATACTCCGGGTGGCCAGATAGCCGTCGATGCACCGGCATGCCGCATCAGGCAGCGCGTCGCCAAAGGCTTCCCGGAAGGCAAGGGCGTGGTCGTAGGTCAGAGCGATGCGCGCCTTGCCCTTTTCCCACTGGGATAGCGCCCGTGCGCCCCGGCCCAGCTGCCCGGTCGCGCTGGCGCCCATCACATTGCGCCCATGCTGCCGGTAGCGCACCAGTGGGGCGGGAATAAACACAATCTGCCCGAAGGCCGCCGCCGTCAGCGCCAGAAACCAGTCGTGCATGTACATTTTCGCCGGGTCGCCATGCTGAAGGGCCAGGCGGCGCAAAGGGGCGTTCATCATCAGGGTGCAGCCGGTGACATTGTTCTGCACCAGCAGCCGGGAAAGAGCAGTGGCGGCAGGATCCCAGCCCTGGCGGCGGAAGAAGCTCTCCGCCAGGGGCGCGCCATCCCCGTCAATCAGGCGGCAATCGCTGTGCACCAGCAGGGGTGTATCCGCGCCATAGCGGGCCTCGGCCTGATCCAGGGCCTCCCGGCAGCGGGACAGGCGGCAGGAATTCCATTCATCGTCCTGGTCGCACAGGGCAATCAATTCCCCGTCAGACTGGCGCAGAAGGCTCCAGAAATTGCCGATAGCCCCCAGGCGATGTCCATTTTCCTCCGCCAGGTGAAAGCGTTCGTCCTCCCCCGCGACTTCACGCAGCAGGGAAGGCGTGCCGTCCGAGGAGCCGTCATCCTGCATCAGCACGGAAAAGCAGGGATCATCCTGCTCCCGCAGGGTGGCCAGCTGCCGTGGAAGATACAGCCCGCCGTTATAACAGGCCAACAGTACCTGCACACGCTTCACCACGCAATCCCCCATTTCATGAAGAATTTGATGATGGAGCTGATCTGCCGCAGATTGCCCCGCAGGGTGCGGGTGTTTTCCCGGGCCCAGGAGTGGGTCAGGCACATTTCCGGGTGATAGACAATCCGCCCCAGCTGCATGGCCCGGCGGGACAGGTCGGAATCCTCCTGATAGAGGAAGAAGCGCTCGTCAAAGCCGCCCAGCTGCCGCAGCGCGCCGGTACGGATGAGCAGAAAGCACCCCGTGGCAAAGCCCACATTCACCGGGGTGGCGATGTTCTGGTCGGCCAGGGTATATTCAGCCCGCAGGCGGGGGAAGGGTCCGCCCAGGCGCTCCAGGCGCCCGCTGAGCAGATAACGCACAGTGGGCTGCATTTTAGGCAGGAACTGCTCGGTGCCGTCGGGGTTGAACACCCGGGGCGTCAGGATAACCACATCGGGATTTGCGTCCATATACGCGACCATCCGGCTGATCAGGTCAGGGGGAAAGGTCACGTCCGGGTTAATCATGAGGTGATAGCGGCTGGTCAGCAGGGGCAGCACCACGTTGTTGGCCCGGCCAAAGCCCAGATTCTTCTCCTGGGGCAGAATCTTCGCGCCGGGGCACATCCAGCGGATGCGCTCGGCCATCGGATCGTCCGGAGAATTATCCACCGCGTAGAAGTCAATGGGCAAGTCGGACTCCTGCAGGCACGAAACGGCGCGGAGCGCCTCCGCCGGGGGATGATACAGCACCATGCAGGCGGAAACCTTCGGATCGGTAAGCATGCGCGCCTCCCATGAATGTCGAACTCTGTCGCCCTTATTCTACCCTGAATTCACTGTTTTGTCCAGAAAAGTATAGCATTTTCGGGGAATCGATGCTATACTTGGCATATATGCCGGAGGTGAAATGCCGTGAAGAAGCAGATTCTGAAATCGGAAAGCTACAGCCCGCTGTACCGCCAGCTGATGCAGAAGCTGCGCAGCGATATCCAAAGCGGGGTCTATCCGGTGCACAGCCGCATTCCCTCGGAGCAGGAGCTGTGCGAAACCTATCAGGTCAGCCGCGTCACGGTGCGCAAGGCGCTGGCCGAGCTGACGCGGGAGGGCCTTTTGCAGCGCCACCAGGGAAAGGGCACCTTCGTGGGTGTACCCCGGCTGTGCAAGGATTTGAAGGACGTGACCAGCTTTCACGACTCCTGCCGCATGATGAATTGCACCCCCGGCACCCGGGTGATCCACGCGCAGATGACCCGCGCGACGCAGGAGGACCGCCGCGACCTGCTGCTGGAAGAGGCCGAAGAGCAGGTGGTGGAGGTCGTCCGCCTGCGCCTGGCCGACGGCGCCCCCGTGATGCTGGAAACCAACCGCTTTCCTTCCTCCTATGCCTACCTGCTGGAGGAGGATCTGACCGGCTCGCTCTACGCGCTTTTGCAGGAGCACGAGGTAGAAGCCGCCCAGGCCATGCACGAGGTTTCCCTGTGCTATGCCAACGCCCAGCAGGCCCGCCAGCTGGAAGTCGAGCCCGGCGGCGCGCTGCTCTGCCTCCGGGAGATTATCTACGACCAGCACAGCCGCCCGCTGCACACCTCCCTGCAGCTTATCCGCGGCGACCGGTTCACCTTCCGCATCTGACGCGGCATTGAAATCGAAGAAAGAAGGCTTCCATTGAGTAAATTTGCGCTTTTTGTGGATTTGGAAAACTGCGGCGCCAAGGCGGCCATGCTCAACAGCATCCTGGAGAAGGTCAAAATCCGCGGCGATATTCTTCTTGGCAAGGTATACGGCTACACCGACCGCTTCAGCGACCTGAAGGAGGTGCTGCTGAGCAACACCTTCACCGTGGTGCCCTCCCTGCGCTACGGCATCGCCCAGAAGAACAACGCCGACATTCTCCTGGTCATCGACGCGCTGGAGGTGGCCTACACCAATCCGCTGATCGATTCCTTCTGCATTGTGTCCGGCGACAGCGACTATACCCCCCTGGTGGGCCGGCTGAAGGCCATGGGCAAGTTTGTCCTGGGCATCAGCCGCAGCGAAGCAGCCAGCAACATTTTCATCAACGCCTGCAATGAGTTTCAGTTCCTGGAGAGCGTAGGCGGCCGCACCGTCACTCCCGCGCCCAAGAAGCACCGGGGCAATGCCTCCTCTGAGGAGATGCTGGACGAGGCGGAGCTGAACAAGCTGCTCTGCTCGGTGTTTGAGGAGCAGAGCGACAAGGAGGAAATGTACGCCAGCGAGCTCAAGGGCGTGCTGCTCCGCCTCCGGCCCGACTTCAACGAGAAGGCCTACGGCTGCGCCACCTTCTACAAGCTGCTGCTCAAGCTGGCGGGACGCTTTGGCAACCTGCGGGTAAAAAACGACAACTTCAACGTGATGGTCAGCCTGAACTCCGCCGCCGACAGCGAGGAGGGCACGCCCCAGCTGACCCGGGACAACTGGAAGGAAGCCTTCGCCGCTCAGATCAAGGCTTATAAGGAAGGCGGCTTTGACCGGGTGAATCCCTCCATCCTCAAGGCGGACATCATCACCTCCTACCCCGACTTCAACGAGCGCGCCATCGGCTTCAAGCGCTTCTCCGACGTGATGAAGGAGCTGGAGCGCGAAAAGCTGGTGGAGGTTGAGATGGACGAACAGAAAACCATGCTGATCAAGCTCTTGTAATACGAAAGGATGCGATTTCCCATGAACGCCGGTCTTGACCGTGCGCAGGCCCTTGCGGCGCTGCGGAAATACAACAGGGAGCCCTTCCATCTCCTCCATGCCCTGACGGTGGAGGGCGTGATGCGCTGGTTTGCCAGGGATCTGGGGTTTGCCGAGGACGAGGAATTCTGGGGCCTGGTGGGCCTTCTGCACGACATCGACTTTGAAATGTGGCCCGAGGAGCACTGCGTGCGCTGCGTGGCGCTTTTGCGGGAGGAAGGCGCGACGGAGGAATTCATCCACGCCGTATGCAGCCACGGCTATGGCCTGGGCTGTGATGTGGAGCCCACGCTGCCCATGGAAAAGGTGCTGTTTGCTTCGGACGAACTGACCGGTCTCATCGGCGCAGCGGCCAAAATGCGGCCCTCCCGCTCCTGCACGGACATGGAGCTAAGCAGCCTGAAGAAGAAATTCAAGGACAAGAAATTTGCCGCGGGCTGCTCCCGGGACGTGATCCGCGACGGCGCCGCCCGGCTTGGCTGGGAGCTGGATGTTTTGATGGACAAGACCCTGCAGGCCATGGCCGCCACCGAGGCGCAGGTCAGCGCGGAGCTGGAAGCCCTTGCGTGACGCGGGATGAAACGGCCCCGGCAAAGCGTTGTATAAGCATCACAGAGGAAGGAGCTTGACGCTGTGAAGCATTTGCGCCGAACGATCTGGTATATTGCCTCGCGGCTGCTGTGCATCTGCCTGGTGCTGGGGCTGATGGTGGTGGTGTTCTATTATGCCATGAACGCTACCAACATCCATGTGGTGCTCAAGGACGGCATGGCCCGCCGGGCGCAGGTGATTATGATGGAGGAGGACGAGGGGGAGCTGACCAAGTATTTCCTCCCCAGCTTCCTGGAACGGGACGCGGCGCTGCAGATTACCAAGCAGGGCAATTCGCCCTACAAGGACTATGACATCCGCGGTATCGACCACCGATTGGACATGTCCTTCACCTGGGTTTGGCCCTGGGATGAAACCGCCCGGGTAGACATCACCGAACGCATTCCCAGCATCGACGGGCGCATCAAGGGCTCCAAGGCTGAGGAAGCCGTAGCCCAGCGAGGCGCCAGCGCGGTGTATCCCCCCAAGTGGCAAAGCGCCCGCTATCGCGCCGTGCTGACCAAGGAAAACGGCCAGTGGCGCATCAAAAGCCTGACGCTGATTGAAAACCTGGCTGAATAAACCATAATCCCCCGGCAGCACTGGACTGCCGGGTTTTTTGATGCTAATCTGTTTCTAAATCATAGCTTTGCATATGGCAAGAAGAATTCACCTCTGCGGAGGCGAGCAAAGGGCTTTGCGATCATTGTCGCTCCGCTTTCAACTTCCGCCTTCGCCGGACTCGCCACTGGTGAGCCGTCGTCCTTTGGAAACCTTCGGGGCCGTCCCTCTTGCTGCTATGCTTTGAATGCAGCACAGTATGACCCGAAAGAAAATTCAGGAATAGCCGCTCTGAATGTTGACAAAAATAGTCGGGTATGATAGAATGCTGTCCGGCAATCCCGATGGTTTTTGTCGGGATTGAAGCCGAACGAAAGGAGCGCGCGGATGAAGCTGTCAACCAAAGGAAAATACGGGCTTTACGCCATGTTCTACCTGGCGCAGCACGAGGGCAGCGGACCGCAGCCGCTCAAGGCCGTGGCGGAGATCGGCGTGCCGGAGGACTATCTGGAGCAGCTGCTGGGCAACCTGCGGCGCGCAGGGCTGGTGACCACCGTGCGCGGCGCGCAGGGCGGCTATCAGCTGGCCAAGGCTCCCGAGGACATCACCGTAGGCGACATCATCGATGCCACGGAGGGCCCGCTGAGCATCTCTGAGTGCATCAGCGACGAGGGCTGCTGCCACCGCTCCGGCGAATGCCGCACCAGAAGGGTGTGGGAATACCTTTCCAACAGCATCAACGGTCTGCTTCAATCCATTTCCCTGCGGGACATGCTGGAGCAGGAGAGCTTCGGCGTCCCTACCCAAACAAAGGAGTCATGACCATGGACAGGATTTATCTTGATAACGCGGCAACCACCGCTGTTTCGCCCGAGGTGCTGGAGGCCATGCTGCCCTACTTCACCCAGTGCTTCGGCAACCCCTCCAGCATCCACTCCACCGGCCGCGACGCCCGCCGCGTGGTGGACGCAGCCCGCAGGCAGGTGGCGGCCGCCATCGGCGCGCAGCCCCAGGAGATTTACTTCACCGCCGGCGGCTCCGAAAGCGACAACTGGGCCATCAAGGGCACGGCCTTCGCCAAGAAGAGCCGCGGCAACCACATCATCACCAGCGCCATCGAGCATCACGCGGTGCTGCACACCTGTGCCTGGCTGGAAAAGCAGGGCTTCGAGGTGACCTATCTGCCCGTGGATGAGTTCGGCCGCGTGCGAGTGGAGGATGTGGAAAAGGCCATCACAGACAAGACCATCCTCATCACCATCATGGCCGCCAACAACGAAATCGGCACCATCCAGCCCATCGCGGAGATCGGCAAGCTGGCCCATGACAAGGGGATTCTGTTCCACACCGACGCGGTGCAGGCCATTGGCGCCATGCCCATTGACGTGAACGCCATGCACATCGACATGCTCTCCATGAGCGGGCACAAGTTCCATGGCCCCAAGGGCATCGGTGCGCTGTACATCCGCAAGGGCGTCAAAATCGACCAGTACCTCCACGGCGGCGCCCAGGAGCGCGGCCAGCGCGCCGGCACCGAGAATCTGGCGGGCATCGTTGGCATGGGCAAGGCCATCGAAATCGCCACGCAGCACCTGGAGGAAAACGCCCGCCGCCTGACCGTCCTGCGGGATAAGCTGATTGACGGCATCCTGGCAGAAATTCCTGACGTGCGTTTGAACGGCCACCGCACCCAGCGCCTGCCCAACAACGTGAACGTGTCCGTCCGCTATGTGGAGGGCGAGGCCCTGCTGCTCCGGCTGGATCTGGCGGGCATCGCGGGCTCCAGCGGCTCGGCCTGCACCAGCGGCAGCCTGGATCCCAGCCATGTGCTGCTGGCCATCGGCCTGCCCCATGAGATTGCCCACGGCTCGCTGCGGCTGTCCCTGGGCACCGACACCACCGAGGCGGAAATCGACGAGGTGCTGGACAAGCTCCCCGGCATTGTGAAAAACCTGCGGGATATGAGCCCGCTCAACGCCTATCAGCAGTCTTTGAACGCCAGCTGCCCCTTCGACCATGACCATGGCCACGGCGGGGACGACGCGGAGTGAACAGGAGGATACGACAATGTACAGTGAAAAGGTGATGGATCATTTCTCCAACCCCCGCAACGTGGGTGAAATTGAGGATGCCAGCGGCACCGGCACCGTGGGCAACGCCAAGTGCGGCGACATCATGAAAATGGACATCAAGGTTGAGAACGGCATCATTGTGGATGTGAAGTTCAAGACCTTCGGCTGCGGCGCAGCCATTGCCACCAGCTCCATGGCCACGGAAATGGTCAAGGGCAAGACCATCGACGAAGCCCTGCAGCTGACCAACAAGGCTGTGGCCGAGGCCCTGGACGGCCTGCCCCCTGTGAAGATGCACTGCTCCATGCTGGCGGAGCAGGCCATTCACGCCGCCATTGACGATTATCGCAAAAAGCACCCTGAAGCATAAAGAGCGAAATGAACGGACAGCCTGGCTTGACCCGGCTGTCCGTTTTTGTGTCAGGAATGGCCTGTACCGTGGAATCAGGGCAATACCGCAATGGAGCGCGTCAACGCCCGTCTGCATGAAAGGCCCCGATGCCTGTCTGCTTTCCGACGTGTGGTGCTGCATGGGAGGGAGGACATCATCCGCAGCATGCAGCACCTGAAGCTTTAGTCGAACACAGCGTCCAGCAGGGTGCCGTCGATGGCGTCAAATACCGCCCAGCCTTCGTAGCCCTGCCGTTCTCCTTCATCGGTCAGATAGCTGAGCACCCAGACCGGTGTCATTACCATGTCGCTGCCCGTACCATCGCGAACAGGCATCCATGTGAGGGTAGCGCGGTTGATCTGCTTCAATGCCTCCGGGAAGCGGGCATCGGCCATCTCGGCGGGAAGTGCAGCAGCAACTGTCTCTGCGTCCACCAGCGATGCCGGCGTCCGGACAATGTTGCCCTGTTCATAGGCGTCCCGCAGGCTGATGCTCCTGATGCCCTCCGCCGTCACATAGAACACGGCCTCAAACTGACCGGCAATGTCGCCCTCGTTGCCGAATTTGTGATAGCGAAGGTGATAGCCCTCGTCCGCGGTGGTAGCTGTATTGTAATCGTAACGGAAGCTGTTGCTCATCAGCTGTCCGTTATCGATCTGCCGGTTGAGCAGGCTGCCCATTTCGCGGATGCGCTCCACGCTCATGTCCAGGGCTGTTGTGCAGGTATAGCCCGTCAGGCCAAGCTGCCGCAGCAGCGTTTCAGCCTTTTCCCTGGCCTGATCCAGGCTGATGTTCGTCAGCTGGGTTCGTTCGAGCGTATACACCTCGTCCGTTCCCGGAAAGCCGAAAACCATCCAAACTGCAATGTTGTTGACATCCGAAGCCATCGCAAGCCTGGGCTGGGTTCTGGTACATGCCGTACCGTCCTCCAGCTGCCCGACGGCTTCATAGGTACCGTCGTAGGTTGTATAGAACAAGTAGTAGCTGCCCCAGTCAAGATGGCCTCCGTCGATGAAATCAACCGAGCCGCCATGATGAACTGGATCCGTTTTTTCTTCCGCTACGCCGCTTTGGTTAAACCATTCATCGTTCAGAATGCCGCTGAAATCCCGTTCTCTGGCCTGGTAGACCGGCAGCGTGCCATTGGCGGTATAGGCTTCGGGAACAATGATCTGCATGTCCGCTGCGATGCCGTCCGCGGGAGACTCGGTGGCAGCAGGCGTTTCCGTGGCGGCGGCTGGCATGCCCATAGCCTCGCTGAAGGGCACGGGCTCAATCTCCACCGACCACACCTGACGGGTTGTGTTTTCGTAATCCACAACGCCCGCGGAGGACACGCTGCGCACCATGGCTGTCATCTGTATGGTATACGCCTCTCCCTCGGAGACAGCCCTTCCATCCGCCACCTCAAACAGAAACTGAACGCTGCCGTCGCGCTGGGGCAGCATCGCGCCGCCCCAGGTATCAGGGGCGATCAGCGCGCCACCGTCCACGCCAATTTGGTTCAGCTGGAGTTCCACATGCTTCATGCTGCTGCCGCTCTGGGCAACCTTCTCCAAGATGGAAAGCGTGCCCTCCGGCGCGGTATCGCCATTGTGCACGGCATAGCCGTAAGCATCCCCGGGATCACTGTCCTCGCAGAGCAGCACAACGCCTTCATCGGGGGTGATGGTGCCCATCCCGTACAGACCACGGTTGCGGTACACCACTTCCTCCAGCGTAAAGGTGACGCCGTCCACCCGAATAGAATCGGCAGGCAGGGCAATATCGCCCTTTTCCAGCCAGGCTTGTGTTTCTTCTCCGTAATGGCGGCCGAATACTTCCGCAATCCGTGGATAGAACGCGGCCACCGCAACGCCCATCATGCAAATGACAGCCAGCGCCATGGCCCATGCCAACCGCGGAGTACGCCGTAAGGTATATCGTCTCTTCATTCCGCTTTCCTCCTTGAGCGAGCCAGCTGTATCCATCAGAACACGGGAACAGCTTGCCGGAACCCTGGGAAAAACCTTTTGCAGATCATCGGGATGCCATTGGTTGTTCTTCATGATCGACCAGCTCCTTTCGCAAGATGATTTTGGCCCGGTGAATCCGACTGCGCACCGCGGCGGCAGTCAGGTGCAGCGCATTGGCCACTTCGCCCGTCTCCATGCCTTCGGAGTAATACAGCACGAAGGGAAGGCGCAGTTTCTCCGGCAGGCATTCGATCAGCATTCTCAGCGTTATGCCATCTGAGGTGGCCGGCGTTTCAGGCAGTTCGTCCATCAAAACAATTCGCCGCTTCTGGCGGCACATCCGCTTGCAAACGTTGATGGCAATCCGCGTAACCCATGTGCCGAAATATGCCTCATTGCGCAGCGTGTGCCGCTTCTCCCATGCCCTGAGCACGGTTTCCTGCAGAGCGTCCTGCACATCCGCATCGTTCTTCAGCATGCATAGCGCCACACGGTACAGCCTTCCCTGAAGCTGCTCCATCTGCGCTACAAACCCTTCCTTGGTCAAGCTTCATCACCTCTTTGGGAACGTTCCGCCTATTAGATACAGCAGAGGCGTTGTCTGTTGCATGGGCAGAAAAATTTTTGACAATCATGGGAGTCATCTATGCTAAGTGTGGCTGCAAGCACCCTCATCCGAAGGCAGATCTCCCGAACCTGTCTGAAGGCAAGCGATCATGGGAGAAATGCGCGGGTTGATACCCGGCGGCAATTGCGCTATAATGGCGGTAACACAAATCAGAAGGGAGGCGCAGTATGGCCAGCTATCTCATCAAGGACACCACCCGCGAAGAGCGTGAACAGATCGTTGCCGAGGCTATCGGCAATATTTCCGCAGCTTGCGACGGCTGCAGCGCGGGCATTGTGGAAATGTACCAGGATTACATCGACGGCAAGAAGGAGCTTCGGCAGGTGAACATGGAGTTCAACGCCCGCTATGTATCCGGCCGTCAGGGCCCGCCCGAGCGCATGGGCTGCGGCATGGGCTGCTGACGCATCGCAACAGGAACGCGATGCCGCGGCGCATTCCTGTATCCATATGGGGACAACGCAGCTTGTCTGCGAAGCATGACTGCTGTGCAGAGGGTGACCCATGCATCTTCAGAACTGCAAAAGCCGATTCTGTGACAGCATCTTCCTCCAGCGTTCTCCGCTCAAGCCGTTTCTTCCCCGTTTCCTGCATGCCTCCGCCACCGATCCGTCTGCCACGGACATGCAGGGTTGCGTCAGCCCTCTTACCATGATACAATGCGGAAAAGCCGTTCGGAAAAGCAAAGGAAAGGCGGTTCACCCTCATGAAAAGCAAGCGATTGACACAGTTGATTCTTCTCATGCTCTGCTGCGGCGTTGCAGGCGCAGCAAAGGGCTCAGAGGTCAGGGTTATTCCCATTTCGCTGGAAAACGCCTCTGTCAACAACGGCGGTGTGTTCGAGGGCTGGGGAACAAGCCTGTGCTGGTGGGCCAACCGACTGGGCTATTCGGATACACTTGCCCAGCAGGCTGCCGATCTGTTCTATGGCGACGACGGACTCCGGCTCAACATTATGCGCTATAACATTGGCGGCGGGGATGATCCGGCGCATAACCATATCACCCGCACAGACTCCGCCGTGCCCGGCTGGATGCGGTGGGACGATGCGCAGCAGCGCTTTGTGTACGACTACACCGCCGACCATAACCAGCTCAATGTGATGCTGCGGGCCGTGAAGGCCTCGGGCGACGATGCCTTAGTGGAGGTTTTCTCTAACTCTCCGCCCTACTTCATGACCGTCAGCGGCTGCTCCTCCGGTGGACAAGACCCTGACAGCAACAACCTCCGCGAGGATTGCTATGCCGAATTTGCCGAATATCTTGTTCATGTGACCGACTATATCCAGCGCGAGCTTGGGGTGACCGTTACCAGCCTTTCCCCCATGAATGAGCCTAACACCAACTATTGGCGTTATTTCAGCGAGAAGCAGGAGGGCTGCCACTTCGACGCAGGCAAGGCGCAGTCGCGCATCATTGAGGAGGTGGCCGATGCGCTCAAGCGCTACGGCATTTCCAACGTCATTATCTCCGCCAGTGACGAAACCAGCCCCGACAAGCAGCTTCAGGCCTGGTACGCCTATTCCGGACAGGCCAGAGCCGCCATCGGCCGTTTGAACACCCACAGCTACGGTATGGAGGGAATTGACAAGCTGGGCAGCCTTGCCCGGGAGCAGAACCTCCATCTGTGGATGAGCGAGGTTGACGGCTCTGACACAGCGGGTGAAAATGCCGGTGAGATGGGGGCCGCGCTATGGTTTGGCCAGAAGATCATCTCCGACCTGAATGCCCTTTCCCCTTCCGCATGGGTCATGTGGCAGGCCATTGACAACCACATTTCCGCCGAGGGCTATCACGGAAACCGCGACTACGGCATGGTGGATGTTAACCATGGCTTCTGGGGAGTGGCCGTTGCCGATCATGACCGCCAGGAAATCGTGCTGACGCAGAAATACTACGGCATGGGCCAGTTTACCCGCTATATCCGGCCCGGCAGCACGCTCGTCCACTGCGGCAGCGACGCCCTCGCCGCCTACGACCCCGCCAGGAAAGAGCTGGTCATCGTAGCGCTGAACACCTCTGCCAGAGAACGGGAAACCACCTTCGATCTTTCGTCGTTTGAAACGGTGGACGCCGTCGCCCGGGTCATCCGCACCAGCGGCAGCATGGCCGAGGGCGAGCACTGGGCCAGCCTTGCCGATATACCGCTCACCGGCAAGGCCCTCTCCGCTCCGCTCAAGGGCAACTCCATCACCACCTTCATCATCAGCGGCGTAGAATCAATGCCGCGGAGCGCTTCCCTTGCGCAGGGCCAGGACTAAGCCGTGAACATTGTCCATGCAAAATTGCAGGATCATTGTCCGGCAGATCATGTGCGCCATCAAGCTCTGCCGGGCAGAGTATCAGCTTCCATGAAGCCATTGCTGTAAAAAGAATCACCATAAGCAAAAGACTCATACGCGCGGGGGGGCTTTGAGCTTCCCCGGCGTATGAGTCTATTCATTAGGCGTTTTGTCAGGCCGCCTGCCGGCTTTGTTATCGGCTGCTCCTCCTGCGGTACGCGATGACCAGCACGCCCATGGATGAGAGAGCCAGCAGGAGCCACATCGTCAGCTGCGATCTGTCGCCGGTCTGCGGCAATACGATGAGTTCAGCGGAGTCGGAGGCAACGCTGTCCCCGTACTGGTCAGTCACCACGCAGCGCACAGTCAGACCGTTTTGCTCGCTTGTAACTGATTCGACGCGATAGGTGTCCTGATCCGCGCCCGGAATATCTGTCCATTGATCTGTCCGGGTCATGCGCTGCCACTGGTAGCGGTAGGGAGCTTCGCCGCCACCGGCCGTCACGGAGAACGCGGCGTCCATGCCTTCCGACACGGAGATGCTTTCGGGCTGCCCGGCAATGAACAGCCGCACAGTGGGCGGCAGAATCGTCAGCGTTGCGGGATCGGAGGTAACGCTGTCTCCCAGCTGATCCGCAACCACGCAGCGCACGGTCATGCCGTTTTGCTCACGCGTAGTGGAGGGGATGCGGTAGGTATCCTGTACAGCGCCCGGGATGTCCATCCATTGGTTCTCTCCGATCATGCGCTGCCACTGATAGCGATAGGGCTTCACGCCGCCGCTGACTGCCACGGAGAACGCGGCATCCTGCCCCTTTTGCAAGGAAATGCTTTCGGGCTGCCTGACAATAATCAGCTGCTCGGTCAGCATTGCGGGATCGGAAATCACGCTGTCCCCGAACTGATCCGTGACCACGCAGCGCACAGTCAGGCCGTTTTGCTCGTTCGCGACCGATTCGATACGATAGACGTCCTGGTTCGCGCCCGGGATGTCCGTCCATTGATTCGCCCCGGTCATGCGCTGCCACTGGTAGCGGTAGGGCTTCTCGCCGCCGCCGGCCGTCACAGAGAACACGGCCTCCTGCCCCTCGGTCGTATGCACATCCTCGGGCTGCTCGGCAATGTACAGCACTATGCTCAGCATCAGCCGCACATGGTTGTCCGAATCCGCGAATTCCTCATACTGCGCGCCATTCAGGCCGCTCACATGCAGCTCCAGCTCCGGCAGATTCCTTCCCTTTGTCAGCGTCGTCAGCGGGATGTCCATGGAATAGCCGAAATCATCCCCCATGGGATTGCGGAACGTATGGCTGAACAGGCTTTCGCCCCGATACGAGGTCGTCAGAACCGGCGTAACGGCCGATTCGGTATTGCCGCTCAGGTTCCGGATGGTGACATGCACATAGTCCGCGCCGCCGCGCCTGACAAGCTGCGCGCTCAGCGACAGGTCGTGCACATCGGTATTCAACGTCTGAACGCCCGTGTCGGGCAGGGTGCGCATCGGAATGGATGCGTCACTTGCGCCCGTCAGCGTCAGGATGCCATTCTCTGTCACTCCGTTCAGCGCAGGCTTGCCCTCCACGCTGTCGATGGCCGCGGTAAGCGACTTGCCGCCCGCCCAGTCTGCCGGAACCAGCAGCCTGGCGGTGTAGCTGTGGGTGTCGCCCGGCATCAGCATGTCGGTCTGCACCTTCCTGGCCGCCGCACTCCTGCCGGCCTGCGTCTGGACGATGTTCCAGCTGTCATGGTTCAGCGGATCGTATATGCTGCTGATCCGGCTCACGGATTGCGCGCCGCTGATGGTCCTTGTGCCCATGGTACTGCTGTTGTTATCCGGGTTGATGCAGTCGATGTGAAGGGTCTGAAGCTCCTGGTTGCCGTTGTAGAGCTTCACATTGAAGCCGGACAGCGGAACATTGCCGGTATTCTTGACCGAGAACACAATCTCGGCATAGTCTCCGGCGCGGACGCTGGGATTGGTGGGCGCAGCGGACGTCAGCTCCGCCGCGCTGACCAGCGTGTAGGTAAACCGAGAGAGCGACTGCCGCACACGGGAGCCCCCGCTTCTTTCCATAGCCACCGAATAGTAGCCGGTTCCGCCGTCCAGCAGCGTGACGCTGTTGGGGCGCTCCGAAAGCTCCACCAGGCTGAAGGGGCCGCTGACCGTATCCGTGCCGGGGTCATAGCGCACGCACCGCACCAGATTCTCCGCGGCGATTCCCTGTCCGGCGGCATCCGCCGGGGCCGAGCATTCCGTCCAGTACAGATACACACCCGGGCCGAATCGGGCAATGTCAAAGCTGTCCGCGATGATCTCCACGTCGTAATCCGTGATCACCGGCCCCGCGGCACTGTCTATCCAGCTTTTGAGGCGCTGGGTATATTTGCCCTCCTCCAGCTCCACCCGCTCCAGGTAGAACAGCCTGTCCGTGGCAGAGTAAGTATTCGTCTGAGCATATACGCGGAAGTTGGTGATATCCCCCGTTGCCAGCAGCGTACGCTGGCCATAGGAAATGCGGGAAAGCTCGCAGAACCCGGCGTCGTCCTTTCTGCTCAGCGAATAGATGCTTACCATTTCTTCCGGCCGCTGCCCTGCTGCGTCGGACAGGCCCACATGGTAGCGGGCAATGCTGTTTTCGTCGCTGAAGGATGCGGGGTCGAGCTCCACAAGCCCATCCAGACCCGTTTTCTTGTTGTAGATCATCTGGCCATAGATCGCATTTTGGCTGCTGCCTGAGCAGGTGCTGACAATACGGACGGATTCCTCGCTGTCGCCCGTCGCCGTCAGACAGACCTCCGGCATGACGGCGTAATCGTCCTGCTCAAACACCTTCGTGTGCTCCCGATAGAATACGATGTCCAAACCCTTCGTGCTGTTCTGCTTCATCACCACAGTCGTCAGGATGGACTGGTCAGGTGCTTGAACCGACGTGCCGGAGCCGGTGCTGGAGAACTGACCGCTGAGGATCGTCAGCGCGCAAAAGCTGCTCCCCTGATTATCCGCCTCACGGCTGACCTCCACCGCAAAGTCATAGTCCGCATACTGCCCGCGAACGTGTGTGCTATTAGACAGCCAATTGATCCCCCCATGTATGCTCATGTTATTCAGGTTTTGAAACCACACCCGCGCCTGGACCTTATTATAATTCGTAGCCATTTCGGGCTGTATCCAGAACAGATAGGTATCGCCGCCAATCACCACATACTGAAAATTGCCGGTCGCACTGTCCAGAGAACGGAGCAGCTGCTCTGTTTCATACGGCTCCACGCCGCTTGTGCCATAGTTTGAGGTGCTGCTCGACTCAAACGGCGGCTTAAGATCTTCATTGCTGAAGTGCAGGTACGCCTCCGCCATCGGTACACCCGGCACCGTGCCCGAGCTGTGGGGAAGGTCAAGCTTCCCCTCCCAGGCGACGCTCTTCCACCTGGTGAACAGCTTTCGCACGGTGGCGTTCATGCCCATGTCGAGCGCCGCACTCGCGCTCCCCCGTGCGAAATCCGCTGTGGGGGCAAGGCTGCCATAGCCGCTGACGTCGACGGTCACATCATCCCTGACGCCCATGCCGGAGGTGGCGCGCATGTTCATTTGGAAGGAAACGCTGCTGCCGCTGCCGTAGCCGGTCTTCGGGGCCCCGACAACCTCAGGCAAGCTACCGGTCATATCCAGCTGCACATCCAAGGTAACGTCCATGCCGAAGCCGGTGCCCATGTCCACGGTCATCCCCGCGTAGAAGGGCGCGAGGCCGATGGAGAAGGTCTGCGAAAGATCCGTATGGAAAGCCATGGCGGCGCCTGCCGTGCCGCTCAATTCCAGGGTGCGGTCCTTGGCGTCATACTGGCCCTGCAGCGCCGCAAAGGGC
>CAMDVP010000028.1 GCA_945877525.1 uncultured Clostridia bacterium
TTTGACGGGCTGCAACATTGAATTGGAAAATCCTTACTGATTTGAGACAGCCCCTTTTCTTTGTTTCCAAAAAAACAAAAAGGCGCAGCGTGTATCTGCTACCAATTTCCGAAACTGCTACCAATTCTGCTACCAATTTTCTGTCCGCATATTGCTTGTATTCAACACGCCACCTTGATTTCATAACAGGAGTAGGTGGCGTCCTTGATCTGATCCGCGATGGGCGCAAACACAAGATCAGCCATCAGCTCCACGACATCGCGGGGTGTCCAGTGCTCACCGGCTTCCTCATTGTTGGCTTCGTTGAAGCGGCGCACAAGCTCCTCGAAGATGGTGCCCATGGCATGGTTGTCCAGGCCGGGAAGGTTGCCGCACGGCTTCGGGCTGAGATTGATGTCCTTGCTAATGAACTTCTGGATGACCGCGCCGAGGATGTCGGCTTCGATCATGGTGTCAATCTGATTGCGGAACTTGAACTTCTCCAGAATCTCCTGCACGTTGGGCGAGAAGCCGGCGAGATATGCTTCAAAATCCGCCTTGAGCTTCTGCGGGGTTGGGCGGCTGGTCAGGTTGCGCAGGCAGAAGGGCGAAGCGTTGCAGAAGGCCTGCCCGGCTGTATTGCACAGCGCGCCCCACTGGTTGGTGATGCCTGCACTATCAAGCGTCTTCTTCATCGCAAGCACCTGCGGCTTGGTGTCTTCAAGCACAGCGTCCAGACGGCGGATAACCGTCATCGGCAGAATTACATCGCGGTACTTGCCGCGCACATACACATCCCGCAGGCAATCATCGGCGATGCCCCAGATGAAGTTCACAATGGTGTTGAGCATACGAGCGTCCATCGGTTTGGCCTCCTGAATCTCTGTTGTGCGTTAATTCTCGTCATCGACAAATTCCATGATGTCTCCGATGTTGCAGTCGAGGGCTCTGCAAATCCTGGCAAGCACTGTCGTGGTGACGGCTTCACCTTTGCCCATCTTGGTGATGACGCCGGAGCTGATGCCTGCGGCGAGTTGCAGATCTTTCTTGCGCATCCCTTTGTCGATGAGCAGCTTCCAGAGCTTGTTGTAGCTTGTTGCCATCAAGGTTCACCTTCCTACTGTCAAGCGGTATCACCATCATTATACGATATATGTTGCATCTTTGCAATCGACAGACATACGAAAAGAAGAATTACTCTTGCTTTTATGTGAATGAAGCGATGCATAGAGATGGCGAGCAAAGGCAGAAATAAAAAACGCGAAACAGTATGAACTGCTCGCGTCTTTCCATGATGAGAGTTTTGAATATAGTCTTTCTGACATGTGCTGCCCTGTGCCATGACTTGTCACGCAATCATCCCAAAGAACCTCAGCGCATCTTCAATCGCCTTTTCCTTATCCGGCGGGCAGATCAGCATCTTTGCGCTCTCGGACTTCGCTTTATTATAGCACTCGCGCTCAATGATTCCGTGCTTACGTTTCACCTGCGCGATGTACAGCGGCGTGACGTTCAGGCCGGTCTGTTCCTTGACGCGCGTCTGAATCTCGCCGTAGGTCGCCTTGCTCTCGGCCTTGGTGACAGCCAGCTCGTCTGCGTCGATGCCGACCTTGACGATATCATCCGGCTTTTGTTGGACCAATGACATAACAGTTTCGTCTCTATCCGAGTTGTCTAAACCAAACTGCATTTCCTCTTCCGGGATGATCGGAAGTTTGAAGTGGATGGACTTCAGCCATTGGCCGTTGGGCTGCCTTTGGGGGTAAACCTGAATGTCGGCGATCAGCGTCTCCATCAGGTCGTGTTTTTCCGCGTCGTTCATCACGTCGTACAGACGCTGGAAATTGGTGAGGATGCCGACGATGTTCTCCCGCGTCACCTTGTCGGCTTCGATGGCCTGCTTCTTGGCTCTGGCCTCAATCAGCAGCTCCTCCGTGTCGTCGACCTTGTCATACATCTTGTAGAGGCGGTCGTCGAGGTCGGATTTGCGGTGCTGGTAGTGGCGGTCGTCCGGGTCGAGCTGGTCGATCTCCTCCATCAGCTTGTCCTTGACGGCGTATTGCTGCCGGAGCTGCTTTTCCAGATGCGTGATTTCCTGCTGCAGGGCGGTGGTGTCGATCTCGGCGTTGATCTTCTCCGCCATCAGTTTGGAGAAGTCGGGGCGGCTGACGAGGGAGACGATCACCTCGGCTACAGCCTGATCCATGAGCGGGAGGGGGATCTGCGTCTTGAAGGTACACTTGTGGCCCCTGTCCAGGCGGCGGTGCTTGCAGCCGTAATAGTAGAATTCCTTGTAGTTGGAGCCGTCCTTGCGCTTCTTGACGCTCTTGCTGACGTACATGCCTGCGCCGCATTCCGGGCACTTGATCAACCCGGTGAGCAGGTAGGCGTGTTCGTTGTCGCGGTGGTCGTAGCGCTTGTACCGCTCACCCTGGGAGCGAAGTCTGACCTGCGCGTCCTCCCAATCCTGAACGGAGACGAGCGGCTCGTGGATGCCGTCGCACAGCAGATAGTCGTCATTCCAGACGATGCGGTAGTCGTTGCGCGTACCGTGGACCTTCTCTGTCTTACGGCGTCCGTAGGCAATCTTGCCGCAGTAGGCGGGATTCTTGATGATCTCGCGGACATAGGCCGCGCTGAACAGCTCGCCCCGGGTGTTCCGGTGGTTCAGCTTCAGGATGCCGTGACGCTCCAGATACTGCGCGATGAGCCGTCCGCCCATCTTCTTGTGAACATACAGGTCGAAGATCAGCCGGACAGCCTTGGCTTCTTCCTCGTTGACGACCAGCTGCCCGTTGACGAGGTCATAGCCGTAGGGCGCGAAGCCGCCGTTCCATTTGCCCTCGCGGGCCTTCTGGATGCGGCCCTCCATGGTCTGCACCCGGATGTTCTCGCGCTCAATCTCCGCCACCGCGGAGAGCACGGAAATCATCAGCTTGCCCGCGTCCTTGGAGGAGTCGATACCGTCCTCCACGCAGATCAGGTTCACACCGAAGTCCTGCATGACCTGAAGGGTGGAGAGCACATCGGCGGCGTTGCGGCCGAAGCGGGAGAGCTTGAACACCAACACGTAGGAGATGTTGTCCTTGCCGCACTTGATATCCTCCATCATGTGCATGAACTCGGTTCGCCCTTCGATGGATTTGCCGGACTTGCCCGCGTCCTCATACTCGCCGACGATCTCGTAATCGTTGAAGTCGGCGTAGGCCTTCATGCGGTTCTTCTGCGCCTCGAGGGAGTAGCCGTCAATCTGCATGGCGGTGGATACGCGGGTATACGTGTACACCTTGATCTTCTCTTTCATACATACGCTCCATGGAAAGTCGCTTTCCTGTTTCAAAGCGAGTTTAGACAAGTTTTACAAAAGAATTATACCATGACCGTAATCCTGACACAAGGGGGATATGCCGGTTTTGGGGTGTTCCTGCGAAACCAAAAGGAAAAATCCTATCGCTTGTTTTCATTCCAAACGATAGGATGGGGCGATTATCTGATTCGATAGGTTCTATGCCGATTGCTTCCCAAGCTCTCAACTTCCGGCATTTCAGAGAGAATAGCCCGTGTGCGTTCGGCGCTGAGTCCCAGAAATCCAGCAATATCGGCACATTTGGAGCGCCCATGATCCTTCAGGTATTCCATGATCCGCAGCCGGTTTTCAAGCGTTTTCTTCGATTTGGAGGTGGAAGGGGCGGGTTTATCGCTTGTTTCTATCGGTGAGAGGATAGGGGTTTATCCCCCCCTCCTACTTGATTGAATTTCCGCGAAATCCGGGCTCCGGGGTATCAAAAAAAGTGGACATATTATGAGGGCGTGTGGTAAACTAAATAGGGATGTGATTATATGACACAAGAAGAAGCACAGGGCCTGATTCAGGTCTTGAAAAAACTGTTGCAGCAAGGAATGATTGTCCTACCTCCAATGGGAAGTATAGAAGAGCTTGATTTGTGTTCTGTATTTTCAGAAAAAGATCGCTTCACAATCATCATTAATCGGAGGGGCCGGGTTAAGAAAGATAAGTACACCCTGTTACTACGATATGGGAAAGATAAGGGGTTATTGCGTATTGATGTAGGAGGCCCTGATCATACTAATCCGGATGGAACAGTTGTTCCTTGTCCTCACATTCATATCCAGCAAAGAGATACTGGGGCTTGGGATTCGTGGGCTGTAGAGATTCCAGCGGTATTTGGAAATGTTGAGGATCGAATTGAAACCTTCCGAACATTTCTGCAGTATTGCAATGTTCACAATATTGCTAGCATAGAAATATGTGAGCAATCGGAAATGGGGTGATCCAATGGATCGATCTGAATCCTTTGACTTTATTGAGAACTATCTTTCATGGATACGCTCTAATTCATCGCAAAAGCGAATCGGCGATTACGAAGAGATAACAACTCCGTTTGTTGATTCGCATAATGATCAGATTCAGTTCTATATCTGCCGCTCTCAAAACGGTTTTACTCTTACTGATGATGGCTACACAATGAGCGATCTTGAAATGTGTGGCTGTGATATCAAGTCAAAAAAGCGCAAAGAGTTCATTCTTCAAATTGCTGAATCACTGGGAGTGTCGATAAAGGGAGGCTCGATTGTTGCTGAAGCGACAGAAGCTGATATTGCTTGTAAGCAACATATGATGATTCAAGCGATGCTGAAAATCAGTGATATGTTTTTGACTACATCCTCTCGAGTTAAAAGCCTCTTCTTTGAAGAAGTAGATTCCTTTTTCACTGAGAATGATATTCGAAACACGCCGTCCATCATGATGATGGGGCAGTCTGGACTCTCGCATCGATTTGACTTTGTTATTCCAGCTTCGAAAAAGATGCCTGAACGGATTGTTACTACACTTAACACACCAAATAAGCAAAATGTTCAGACTGCGATTTTTGCGTGGAATGATGTGATAAAAACACGATCTGCTCATAGTAAAGGATACATTATTCTTAACGACAGCAAGAGGACCCCTAATCTCGAGATACTTACTGCTATTAAGAATTACGACCTTATTCCTCTCCAGTGGAAAGAGCGACAGAATTTTGTTTCAGAACTAGCATCTTGATTTTTGGCGCTTCATTATGATGAGGCGCTTTTCGGTGCACCCGGCGATGCACGTTTCTAAAGGGTGAAAGACCCGAAACCGCTCGGTAGCGGAAGGAGATACTCTAAAGTATAGTCAGAGACAGAAATCCAATAAAATCAGGCTTTTTGAGCCGTACTCTTCAGTTTTCAGGTTCTACTCTAAAGTTTTATACACGCATTGGGAGAAGTGAATAGAGCATATCCGGCAAAAGCGATTCTGCTTCTGCCGGATATGCTTTGTTGCTGTTTATTGTCTGATGGAGATGAGCCGGTGGGCTATGCAGTCTTTTGCTGATCCTCATTGATTGGAGCATCCGGTTTTTCCTGCTTATCCAGAACACTGGCGTACTTGGCAATCAGATTGCCCAGCATATCTGCAAAGCCCCGCCATTCGTCAACCGTTCTGATGTTTGCGATAAGGATCACCTCCGGGCTTCGTCTCTTTTGCGATCATCGTATTGCTGGCAGCAGATCCTTCCTGCCGCTTTCGTTCCCGGTGACGGCGCTGCTTTTCCCGGTTGCGTTGCTGCCTCATCACAGCGCCGCAGGAAGCGCAATACTTCTGCCGGGGAGAGGCGGGCGCGTAGCGTTGACCGCAGCGAACGCAAGCGCACGTATACGCCGGGGTACATTCACCGGCATCAAACAGCCTGCTCAGGACGAGCCTGTGCAGCGCCTTGTCACTGGGCAGCACTGCGGTGATAAAGTAGTCACAGTCGATGGCGCCGTCGTGAATGTCGGGATAACGGGCATTGATGAGATGGCAGGCGCGATCTTCGGGCAGGCAGTAACGATTGGAAAAGTTGGCACACGCTCTTTCTGCCAGCGCTTTGCATGAACGGATGATGCTTTTGTCTTTCATAATGAATCCTCGCTTTCGATGTGTGTAACCCGTTTGAAACGGGAATTGTGTTGGAATGGGGGATGATGCCATCCGGGAATGATTTGAGGCTGAAACCCTTTGAACCATCTGGATTTTCCGGCCTCAAAGGGGTTACAGGAACGGCTGATTGTTCCGATTCTGCTCCTGTCGGGACGTACTCTTGCAGTATTCAGCGACAATCTCCGGCGGGATGCGGGCGAGCTTCTGCTCCAGACGGCGGGTCTGCTCCTGAAGCCTGCCCAGCTCAAACCGGCTGTCGAGTGCCTTCTGCCGCTCGCGCCGGACGTCCATATCGAGCTGCTCGTTTTCCTTTTTCAGCGTCTTGTTTTCCTCTGTGATGGTAGTGAACGCCTGCGCATACTGCTCCAGCTGCGTCTTCATCTTGCCGATGCGCGGCAGCAGCTTGCGGATCAGCGGCATGATTTCTTCCAGACGGCCTTTGGCGTTCAGCAGGTTCGCGCCGTCCAGCAGGTGGGTGATCTTGTCAGCCAGACGGGTCATCTTCCGGACTTCCGCAGTCATGGCCTTGTATTCCTGCGTGTCCATGTGCTGGCGTTTCGTTTGGGCCGCGCTCTCGCCCCGGCTAAGGTCTGGATAGCGCGCAGCCATGTATTCGTAATACCGATCCTGCCACTGAATCAGCTTTTTACGGTTGCCCAGAATCTCCTTGGCGCTGAGCCGGTGATCCGGCGTCAGCGGCACGAAGACCACGTGCATGTGCGGCGTCGCCTCATCCATGTGGATGGTTGCGGACAGGATGGTGCGCTCGTCCTGCTGACTGCACAGGAAGTCCAGCGAACGCTGATAGTAATCCCGGATGTCCTCCGGGGATTTCCCATCGAAGTAGCCCGTGCTGACCGAGAACAGCACCTCGACGAGCCGGATGCTGTCGGAGCGCACGCGGCAGTTGGCCTCTCGGATCTGCCGCTCTGCCTCCGCACGGTAGTGCTGCGGAGGGACGATCAGATGAGTGCTCAGATGCGTCCGCGAGGTGTCGATGTCGGGGTTGCTGGCGTAGGTTTCCTTGGTGCGCTCGTTGTGGGCCTCAATCCGGCTGATTTCCGGGCCTTTATACTTGGAAAAGCGCATGATGGCGAAATTATTCAGGGTGATTCCTCCCTCTAAAAATGCTAAAAATGCAGGAAAGTGGCTTTACTGTTCATCGGAAACAATCGGGTTCACATGGATCGTGCGGGAGGGTGGCCTGCCCACACCGCTGTAAAGCGGCGTGTCCCGCCAGATGTAGCCGTGCTGCTCCAACAGCTCCAAAACGGGCTCCAGTTCCTTCGCGTCGCGGAAGAACCGTCCCCGGCATAGCTGGTACAGGGCAGACTGGCTGATGTCCCGGACGCGGTGCTTGCGCAGTCTGGACACGACGTGCAGCGCTTTCTCGATGGTTTCGTCGGCGCTGATGATGGAATAGGCGTACATGGCGTGCTGAAATGCGTACCGCCCGATGCAGATGGCACAACGGATGGTGTCTGCGCTGATGTCCTTGGTCAGCCCTGAGGCTACGTGAATTAGTCCGGCGACCCTCAGAATGAGGCCGATGAGCTTGCTGCCCCACTCGCGCATATCGCGGGCTTCGTGAATCAGGTATTGCTCCAACCCGTTGCAGACACCTTCCATCAGCTCGACGGCTTCGGGCGAAAGATGCAGCACGATATCCGTCTCCGGCGGCAGATTCAGCAGCCCATAAATCAGTTCACGGTAATCCTCCTGCACATCCTGCGGAATCGGCGCAGACTGGAAGGAGCGGGGCACTGCCGCCGGCGGGATGTTCACGTACAGGAAGCGGGCCAGAAAGCCGCGACCATCGAGCAGACCGTTCTGCATGATCTCGCTCAGCACGCTGGGCTGTGCCGTCAGGATCATGGACACAGCAGGGTGACGGACGTAATCGGGTTCGCGGTTCAGCCGGTCCACGCGGATGGTGTCGCCGCAGATGCCCTTGAGCCAGACGTCCAGATTGGGCTTCTTGGAATAGCGCCCGATGATCGCGTCGAACGCGCCGCCCTCGGCGGAGATCAGCGCCATGCGCCCGCCGTTGTCCTTGAGCAACTTGACCATCATCTCGCTCGTGCAGTCATCTGTGAAGATTTGGAGGGGCTGGATTGCCGGCAGGTCAGCCAGATTGTCCTGTGCGTGCTGAAGCTCCAGCTCGGTCATGCTGTCGTATTTCTGCGCCAGCTGGCGGTTCAGGCGGGTGATCTGCCGCTGAAGCGTCTCGCGCTCCTGACGGCGCTTGCGAATTTGCGGCTTCAGCTTTTCGTTGTACGCCTGCTCGTAGTCCTCGATGACGGCTGTCATCGCGCGGATGACGGCGGATTTGCGTGCGCCCGGATTGGCGATGATGAACACATACAGGCTGGTTTGCTCGTAGTGGCCCGTGTTGCCCTCCACCCGGACCTTGCCCTGTAGGCAGGTGGCAAGCACGCCGAGCGCGACCCCGGCAGCCATGTCCACCGGCGTCTGCGTGTGCTCCGCGACGGCAGCAACGTAGGCCTGCAGTCGCGGCGGCAGGCAGTGAATCGGGAACGCGGGCAGCGTATCCGCGCTGGGCCTGAGCGGGGCATAGGGGTTGAACAGGCCCGGAGCCTGTCCGGCGTGAGAGACGGGGTTTTCAGTGTTTTTAGGGTTTTTAGTGTTCTGGATGAAGTTCAAACTATTTTCCTCCCTTCAATATAGCCATGTGAAAACCGGGAGAAATGGAAGCCCTGATGAGGCTGAATCCATATTCTTCCTCTATTATTGGCATGTGTGGGAAATGAGGCTTTGGAACCCTGTTTTCGGGTTTTCTACGGTTTTTTTCGAAATTTTCTTATTGCGCAGGGCGTACCGATACGTTTCTTGCGGGTATAAAGACAAAGAAAAAGCATTTGCAGTCATTCGGAAATCGCTTCCAAATGGCTGCAAATGCCAAGCGTTGCAGAGTTACTAGGCGGGTGTGCCTGTCCCTTGCGCGAAGGTATAACACACTAGACCTTGCGGGCAAGGTCAGTGTGCCAAGGGGCTGCGGCCCCTTTGGAAACCCCAGAGAAGAGGAACGACGGGAGGCCGGAGCGACGCGACGGTTGCTTCCCGTCCGGGACTGCGACGGGGGCGATTCAGGCCGTCACTGCCTGCCGGGGGATCGTGTTCTCTGGCGGGTGGTATCGGAGATACGTTTAGACACGGAGCAACAGGGCACGGCACTTTCTGCGAAAGTGTCATTACCCACTATGACACTTTCTGTCTTCCTGCGGAATCCAGCAAAGTGCCGTGGGCCAGAGCGCTCCGCCTCTGGACTTCGGGTAGGGGCGCTGCCCTCTGCACACCCGGTGTGGCTCCATGCTCTGAGGGGATGATGCGCTTTGGTGTCGCAGGTGTGGCACGATGCTGGTAATGATTCAGGAACGCGGTGCTCATGAGCACCAAAGAGCATTGACTGTCGTAGCTGACCGATGCCTCATCAAGGCCAAATTGCTTTTCTGAATAGAACGGCATAGATATGCTTGTAACAGAATGATATTGTCTCTACACACATAGCGGGCGGATTTCTGTTTCGCTGTGTCCAGTTGTCTGATGGCATAGAAGAAACCCCCGGGCAAGCCATGGGGGTATGTCAGAAATCAGTTCTTCTGCGTTCGGTGGCTCTTCTTGGAGAACAGCAAAAGAAGCAGTGCGCTGCTGATTGCCAACAAAGCGAACCATAGCTCCGGTGTGCTGTCGTCGCCGGTCTGCGGGAGGTTCACTATGCTGTCATGATAGATCAGCGCATATGTGGAAAAGCGGTCTGTCTGAAAGGACAACGTGTTTCCCTGCTGTACGGTTTCAAGGATATCTGTTTTCCCGTCATGCACACGGACAATCTGGAAGGAACGAATGACATCTCCGCGAGTATTCATGAGATGCTCGGGAAGCGTAAGGGTAATCGTCACGGGAGCGTTCAGCGTTGTAAGCGCAACACAGTCTTGCCCAGCGACCTGCTTGAACATGCTGACGTCCAGATAGAGCCCGACACAGCCGTCCTTCAGAATGGATTCCACCCGCGCCCGATCTTCCTCGGATATCGTACTGGAGATGTCCTCCACCTCAATCCAAATGCTGATGTCCTTGCCCAGCTCCATGAGCACCTGTTCTTCCGGAGAAAACGGAACGGTTTCCTTCAGCGTCTGCACATCGTCATCCAGCACAGCCTGACCAAAGTTTTGGGACTTCTCCGTGGTATCTGAGATTTCTCCCGGCTCGTTCTGGGTGTAAATCGCCGTGATGGTCGTATCGGCTGTGATGTTTGTGCCGTCGTGATTCCACTTTGGCGGCGTCTCGTCGAAGCCATCCTTCGGGGGAATGGACGGCGGGGTGGCATTCTGGCCGTAGCCGATCTGCTGGGTGGAAACGGTCACCCCATCCACGATATACTTGACGGTGTAGATCCGATACACCCAGATGGCAATCTGCGTCCGGTTCCCGGCCTCATCCTCCGCGGCGACGGTGTGCTGCTGGTTGTCTGGGAGGATGTGATACAGGCCGTTTATGTCCGGCGTGGCCTCTGTGCCGTCGATTTCCACGCGCTTGAGATAGGAATCCCCGGCGGTGAAGGTCACCTCGCCGTAGTACTTCGCCCCGTCCTTCAGATTGGCGATATCGGGCAGCGTCTTGTCGATGATCATGCCGTCGGAGCTGACGTACGCGGTATTGCCCGCCCGATCCACCGCTCTGGCATAGACCACATAGGCGCGCTCCTTTTCCATCACAAACGGCGCGGTGTAGGGCGTCCAGTCCGCCGCGGCCAGCGCCTGTACCTCGGAGAGCGACAGCGCGTGATCGGCGACGTGGTAGTGCAGGGACTGCAGCCCGCTGCCCTTGTCCGCATCGGGGACGGTGATGGTGACCGTCTGCGTCTGCCGGAAGAAGAGATTGAACGTGATGGCGCTCAGGAAGCTGCTCCACCGGTTCTCCTGGACGCGGATTTCCACCGCCGGTGCGGCGGTATCGGCAACGCCATTTACGACGATCACCACGTCCTCCTCGGCATTGGACACCACATATTTTCCGTCCGTCGGGGTGACCTCAGCGCCGTTTTTGTCGGTGATGGAGAAGCTGCCGGTCGCGGAGTAGCCGTCCTGCAGGGCAAAGGTCAGCGTCGTCTGGCCGTGCCAGTCCAGCAGCACGGGGTCTGCCGTCAGCGTATAGCCCGTCATCGTCTGCGGCAGCGATACCGTCAGCTGGCGTCCCTTCTGGATTTCCACAGCCGGGCAGTCGCCGGAGGCATGGTGATTCCCATCCGCCGCATAGCGGACGACGTACTGCCCCGGCGCAAGCCCTGTGACCTGTGTGCCGGTGATGGCCGTATAGACGCCTTCATCTGCCCTGCGGTACTCCATCCCGGCGGCGACGCCGGTGAGCTTTCCGTCGTGCCTGCCGGCAATCGTCTCATCGACGGGCTGAATTCCGGTTGGCGCGTTCCGATCCGCCTTCTGAATCGAGAAGATCGTGGTCAGGCCGCTCTTGGGCAGGGCATAGCAGCCCGCGCGCTCGCCGGTGATGCCGGTCACAGTGGCCGTGCAGCCCTCGCCGGCATCGCGCTGCGCGCCGTCCACCGTCAGAGCGATGGTGTCGCCGCTCATCACCCCCGTGGCTGTGGCCTGCGGCGCCTGCAGATCACCTGTATAGGTCAGCACGGTGCTGCCCCATGCAATCCCGATGGTTCTGGGCTGGATGGTGAACGTGCCCGACTGGAAGGTGATGCTGTAATTCGGATTGACGCCCGCCTGCTGGGACGGCGTGATGGCATAGCCGTCGCCCCGGACGGTTTCGCCCGATGCGCGGGTGCAGGAAATGCCGGTGAGCTGCTCCTCCCCGACCAGCTTGCCCGAGGTGATCGACCAGCCAAAGGCGGCAGGGTCGCTCTCGCCGTAGACCTTTTGCCTGTCGTCTGCCTTGACGGTGAGCGCGACGGGACGAATCGTCAGCGTAGCCGAGCCCGTGTAATCCTCGGCGTTCGCCTTGACGGCCTTGTAATAAATGGTGTAGACGCCCGCGTTCACATATGTCAGGCTGGTTTGATCGCAGGCATCGGCGGAAGCGCCGTACCACACCGTGACGCCGGTGCTGTCCGCCATGCTCACGGTGATGCCGTGCGGCTGGCTGTCATAGTCGACCTTCGTGTCCGAGGCGCTGATGCCGGTCTGCGTCATCTTCTTGATCTTCGCCGTCACGCTCGCAGCGGCCAGGTCGGTGTGGTTGCTGTCGCCGACGACCTGGTAATACACGGTGTAGTCGCCGGGCTCGATGGCCGTGGGGATGCCCTGCGACCAGGTCTTCCCGTCCAGGCTGTACTCCATCCGGCCGCCGGTCGCGCTGCCGGCAGAAACCAGCGCTAGCGCGCTGCCTGTATACACCGGCTGCAGACCCGCAGGCGGCGTGCAGGTGGACGCAGCCTTCTCGATCGTAAAGCTGGCAACCGCCGTCTTCCCGCCGAGCGTGACGCTGGCCTGATAGGTGCCCGCCTCCGTCGGCCCCGAGGTGGACGGCCCAAAGATGGTGGAGCGAGTGCCCTGATAGGTCAAGACGCCCGGCTGCGCGCCCGTTACAGCGGATATGTTGTTCGTGTATGTCGCGCAGTTGTATACGCTGCCGCTGTAGGTCATATTCCTGGCCGTCAGCACCAGCCTGAGCGCAGAGGCGCTCTGCTGATAGCTGCACGCCTCCGCCTGCTGTGTATTGGCGCACCAGGCGCGGATTTCGCTGCCGGATTGCGCATATGTAAAGCTGTGCGTATGCGCAGGACGCATGGCCGTGATTTTCACCGGGCTGCCGGCATAGTCCGTCGCGCAGGAGACGACCATTTCCTTCGTGCCTGCGTCTCCACCGGGGAGCTTTTCATGCAAGTACGGCCGATTCTGCCTTGTCGTCGCATTGACATGCTCGGGGAGGATGTACAGGTGGTAATCCGTACCCAGCGTCTTGCTCATCAGGTTTGCGGGCAGGGTGAAAGTGCCGCTTCCCGTCTTCGCGGAGGCGGCGGTGGAGGTGTTCCCCTGCTCATCCCTGATGTCTGCCAGTGCGCCGTAGTAGAGCACGGTCGGGTTGTTGCTGCCCGTCAGCGCCTGCTGCGTGATCAGCACGGAAATGCGGTTGACCTTCTGCGCGGCATCTGCGGCGTTGTCGCTATACGTGTAGGGAACCGTCACCACGCCGTCCGGGGTGTAGGTGACGGCCTGCCCGGAGGGTACGGAGATGCTCTTGCCGCTGTCCTTCAGGGTCAGCTTGTAGGCCGCATGCGAATAGTAGCCCGCCTCCTCCACGCGGGAGAGGAACAGGATGCTGGCAGGATGGATGTTCAGCACGGGGCAGGCGCCCGTACCCCCCAGGTAAGGGTATTGTGATGACAGGGCTCGCGTTTGATACTCGGCAATCACCGTGTTGGTAACCCCGTTGTTGTTCGCGGAGCGCAGCCAGTATTTTGCAAGGTCCGGCCTTTGGCGGAGATAAAACTCGCCGTTCTTGTCGCCCATCCCCGCCATGTAGCCATACTGTGTGTTGGCAATCTCCGCGACGTCCAGCACAAAGACCTTGTCGCTTGAAAGCGGCGCAAATTCATAGTATTTGGTCATGCCGGTTCTGTCGTCCGAACCGGTCATGGCGGCCTTGATGCTGCTGGCAATGACGCCCTGCTCGCCGGAGGTAAAGCTCTCCTGCAGGAAGGTGCCGTTCAGGTAGGTTCTCAGGTCGCTGTTCTGCCAAACGTTCCCGCTTGCAGCACCGTAGCTGCTGAATGGCTTGCCAAAGGCCAGCACGTCCTCGCTCTCCAGCAGCATCGTGGTTCCGCCGAAATCGGACGTGCTCGTGGCGAGCACGCGGAAGCGGATGGGCTTCCCCGCGCTGGTGCCGAAATAGACATAGTCGCCCCGCCAGAAGTGTTTGCCATCCGCCTGCTCGGGGTTGCTGAGCGCGCTCGTGCCGAAGCCGGAGATCGTCTTTTCGACAGTGACGATCGGCTCTGCAGCCCGGGCCGTCGCCGTAAACCGGCTGCCGGGCACAAGGCCCATCAGCAAGCACACACATAGCACAAAGGCGATTGCCTTGGGATGACGAAACTGACGCATGAAAACGCACCTCCGCGAAACTCTGGTAAGGATAACCAAGGGCATTATATCATGAAATAATCTGTCAATCAATTGTCCTGGATGAAAATGCGGGCAGGCGACCGCGGGTTCTCTCCTCGTAGCGCCATTCCCTGTCAGGACCTATATGCACGATTTTGCCGGAGGGCTGATTCGCTCTCCAAACGGATGAGTTGGGGCGCAACATCCGGTTCAGCGTTGTTTCAAATATGCCTATCTCGGCTTGCCCGCGTCCGGCGAGATATTTCTCTTCGATGTTTCAAGGTCCGTCGGGTTATTTCCATGAAGGGTGTTCATCGTGTTTCGTTCCATGGGGCGTTCCTCCTGATGCTTGTATTCATCAAGCAATCATGCCATAGAACCGCAGCGCCTCCGCAATCGCCCTCTCCTTGTCCGCTGGGCATTGCGGCTGCTTCGCGTCGTCGGACTTCGCCTTGTTGTAGCACTCGCGCGAGAGAATGCCGTATTTCCGCTTCACCTGCGCGATGTACAGCGTCGAAACCGTCAGACCGCTGTGTTCCCTGACATACGCTTTGATGTCGTCATAGGTCGCAGCCGTCTGGCTTTCGGCGGGCGTCACATCCAGCTCGTTCATATCGACGTGAATATCGATATGTCGGGCGTCAGAAAGTTTAGACAGAAGCATCACAGTCTCCACCCCACTTGTCCAGCAGAACATATCCACAGGCTGCACGCGCTCTATGTGGAAACCGGCCTGCTCCAGGAGCGCCGCGTCGCGGGCCTGGGTGGCTACGTTGCAGGAAACGTAGACCAGGCGCCGAGGGGCGGCGTCGGCCATGGCGTGGATCACTGCGGGGTCAAGGCCCTTGCGGGGCGGGTCTACCACAATCACATCCGGGCGCAGGCCCTGCGCGATCAGGCGGGGCAGCGCATCCTCCGCGGCGCCGGCCATGAAACGGGCGTTGTCAATGCCGTTGCGCCGGGCGTTTTCCTGCGCGTTTTCGATGGCCTGGGGAACAATCTCAATGCCCAGGGCCTGGCGGCAGTGGCGGGCCATCATCAGGGTAATGGTGCCCGCGCCGCAGTAAACATCGCACAGGGTATCCTCCGGGTGGAGGCCGGCAAAGTCCAGGACCGTCTGATACAGCCGCTCGGTCTGGACGGGGTTCACCTGGAAGAATGCTGCGGGGGACAGCTCGAAGGTCAGGCCGCACAGCTCGTCCTGCAGCGTGGCCGGGCCGAACAGCGTGCGATAGCGGGGGCCAAGAATCACATTGGTCTTGTCGGAGTTTTCATTCAGCACCACGCTGGAGGCCCCGGCCTCCCGCAGGGCCTGGACAAGCTCTGCCTCCCGGGGCAGGCGCGCGCCGTTGACCACCACGGTAGCCATGGCCTGTCCCTTCCGGTTGACCCGCACCACCAGGTGGCGTACCAGCCCTTTGTGCTCCGCTTCACGGTAGGGGGGAATGCGGAAGGTTTTCATCCATTCAAGAAGCGCCCGGCACAGGGCGTTGGCAGGCGGCATGGCATTGGGGCAATGCTGGACAGGCACCAGCGCATGGCTGCGCGGGGCGAAAAAGCCGGCCAGGGGCGCCTCTGGGGCACCGCCAATGGGCAAAGCGGTCTTGTTTCGATAGGCGGAGGGATCCTCCATACCCAGTACCGGCGGTACCTCCACCTCGATATGGCCGATGCGCCGGAAACAATCGGCTACCTGCTGCCGCTTGGCCTCCAGGGTAGCCTGATAGGTCATGTGGCGGCAGGTGCAGCCGCCGCAACGGGGATACGCGGGACAGTCGGGGGAGCGGCGGATGGGTGCGGGCGTCTCCGGGGAAGCCTCCATGCGCCCAAAGGCAAAGCGGCTTTGCACCTTCACAATGCGCACGGGAGCCGTTTCTCCGGGAAGCAGTCCGGGGACAAACACCGCCATGCCTTCGTGATGGCACACTCCCTCCATGTCAGCGCCCAGGCCGTCGGCAGTCATGACGAATACGTCGTTCTTCTGCATATGCTTAATCCCTTCTGATGGCCACAGGGCTCGTCCAGGCGCTTCGGCCCCGGGCGTCCATCACCTGCACACGGACGAAGGCGTCCCTGCTTTCTATCGTGTATTCCGCCTTGGTCAGCCCATTGCCCATGTGGCTGCGGCCACCCACCCACGCCTGATTGGAGTAGAAGATAATCGCAGAGGCGGGAGAGCAGGTGATGCTCAGCCGTCCGTTCTCCAGAATGAGGTCGTGGATTTCCGGACCCTGGGTGGCATAGAAGCGGCCCTGATCCACCGCCTCCAGCACAGCGGGAATGGTCAGCTCCTCCGCCTGAATCATGTTCCAGCCTGCGCCCAGCTCGCTGTCGTACTGATGGGTGTCGTCATTGGCGAACAGGTTCAGCACCATGCCCTGGGCGGCGGTCACGTCCAGGAGGGAGGAGGAATCCGCACGAATGGCGTTGAGTGGCAGCGTGGACACCGAGTTCCACACCTCCGCGCCCCACAGACCCTTGAGCGAGGCCATGTACGCCGGGGTGTTCAGCGACCAGGCCGGGTGGGCCAGCAGCGTTCTGCCGCCCAGGCGTTTCACGGCCGCGATGGCCTGCCGGGGCGTTTTGCACAGGCGGTACTTCTCTTCAATGGACGCGTCCATGCCCACGCCCACCAGATGCACCACCTGGCCCTGATGGAAGAAGTCCATCTCAATGCCGGGAATCAGCAAAAGTCCCTCCGGCACCCGCTCCGGGCGCGTCACCATACGGTGATCCGTCAGGGCAAGAATATCATAGCCCATGCCGCGGTACAGCGCCATGGCCGCCTCCGGGGTTTTGCTGCCGTCGCTTTCGGTGGTATGCGTGTGGAAATTGGCCCGCCACTTGCGGCAGGCACCGTCCAGAATCCTCATGGCCTTCGCCTCCTCATGTTGCTCTCCCTATTATATAAAAATTCACCCGTCTGCGCAAGACAGGGGCCCGCGCAGGCCGGCATGATCCCGTGCGCGGAAAGCCCCGCCCCGTTTCCGCAGAGGCGGAACGCGTCCCGCGGGAGGGATTTCGCGGCGGCGGGCGCGCCTGACTTGACAAGGCAAAGCTGGGGAGCGTACAATAAGATGGATGTCTGCCAATTAGAAAGCGAGGACGACTGTATCATGAAGGCGCTGATCCTGAATTCCGGCATGGGAAGCCGCATGGGCGACCTGACCCGCAAGTATCCCAAGTGCATGTCCGAGCTGCTGCCCAACGAGACCATCGTCAGCCGCCAGCTGCGACTGCTGGACGCTTATGGCGTGTCCCGGGTGGTCATGACCACAGGTCGGTTTGCCGCTGAGCTGATGGACTACTGCGCCACCCTGCCGGGGGATATCACCTTTGTCCATAACCCCATTTATGACAAGACCAACTACATCTATTCCATCTACTGCGCCAGGGAGCAGCTGCGGGATGACGACATCCTGCTGCTCCACGGCGATCTGGTGTTTGACAGCGAGGTGCTGGAGGCTGCGCTGAAGTCGGAGAACAGCTGCATGACAGTCAGCTCCCGCCAGGAGATCCTGCAGAAGGACTTTAAGGCGGTGATCCGGGACGGGCGGATTATGAAGGTGGGCGTGGAGTATTTCGATCAGGTGCTGATGGCCCAGCCCATGTATATGCTCCGCAAGGAGGACTGGCACATCTGGCTGGACAAAATCTGCGAATACTGCGAGCGGGACGAAACCGGCTGTTATGCAGAAAAGGCCCTGGGCGAGGTGTCGGACAGGATGAACCTTGTGCCTCTGGACGTGGGCGGGATGCTGTGCGGCGAGGTGGACACCCCCGAGGAGCTGGAGGCCATGGGCCGCCTGATGGAGGAGCGCAGCCGCCGCACGGTGTACATGTCCTTCTCCAGCGACGTGCTGCATTCGGGACACTTTGCCATCCTGCGCAAGGCGGCCACCCTGGGGCGGCTGGTGGTGGGCGTGCTGACCGACGAGGCCGTGGCGGGTTACAAGCGCTTTCCTGCGGTGCCCTATGCCCAGCGGGCGGAAATGCTGCGCAGCATCCGGGGCGTATCCCGGGTGGTGGAGCAGTCCACGCTGAGCTACCGGGAAGTGGTGGAGCATCTGCGCCCGGATATTGTGGTGCATGGGGACGACTGGCGGCACGGCGTGCAGCGCCCTGTGCGGGACGAGCTGGTGAACCTGCTGGCCTCCTACGGCGGGCGGCTGGTGGAATATCCCTACGCATGGGACGCGGAGAAGAACGCCGGGCTGGACAGGCTGCTTGCTGCCCAGAGCATCCCCGACGTGCGCCGGGGCCGCCTGAGAAAGCTATTGCAAATGAAGCCCCTTCTGTCCATCATCGAGGCGCACTCAGGCATCACCGGGCTGATTGCGGAAAAAACCGTGGTCT